>NZ_JBBBEI010000016.1:0-147789 GCF_037132455.1 Huijunlia imazamoxiresistens
GCTGGCCTTCCTCTTCATCTGGAAATTCATGCCCGAGACCAAGGGGCGCTCCCTCGAACAAATCCAACAAGAATTAGAAATCCATTAAAAAGACCCATAACCCAACAAAACAAATCAACGATGCTTCATAAAAAAACAAATAACCTCCTGGTCCTGGCCCTGCTCGCCCTCTCCTTCGGCGGCTCGGTGCAGGCGCAAACGGCCCATTCTTCCTTTATCGTAAAAGAACCCCACCGCCCGGAGATCCATTTTACCCCTCCGTCCAAATGGATGAACGATCCCAACGGCATGGTGTATCATAACGGTACCTACCACCTGTTTTACCAGCATTACCCCGACAGCACCGTCTGGGGTCCCATGCACTGGGGCCATGCCACCAGCAAGGACCTGGTGCGCTGGGAGCACCAGCCCATCGCCCTCTACCCGGACAGCCTCGGTTACATCTTCTCCGGCAGCGCCGTAGCGGATCCGCACAACACCACCGGCTTTGGCAAAAACGGAAAAACACCCCTGGTGGCCATCTTCACCCACCACAACCTCAAAGGCGAACAGCAGGGACGGACGGACTACCAGAACCAAAGCCTGGCCTACAGCCTCGACGACGGGAAGACCTGGACCAAATATGCCGGCAACCCGGTGCTCAAAAATCCCGGCATCGTGGACTTCCGCGATCCCAAGGTCATGTGGTATGAAAGAGGCAAAAAATGGATCATGACCTTGGCCACCAAAGATCGCATCACCTTCTACTCCTCGCCCAACCTCAAAGAATGGACGAAAGAAAGCGAGTTTGGGCAGAACCTCGGCGCCCATGGCGGCGTGTGGGAGTGCCCCGACCTGTTCCCGCTGGAGCATAAGGGCAAAAATGTATGGGTGTTGCTCGTCAGCCTCAATCCCGGTGGCCCCAACGGCGGCTCCGCCACCCAGTACTTCCTGGGCGACTTTGACGGCACCACCTTTACCCCGCAAAGCACCGACACCAAATGGCTCGATTACGGCCCGGATGATTATGCGGGCATCACCTGGTCCCAAACCGGCAACCGTAAAATTTTCCTGGGCTGGATGAGCAACTGGTCGTATGCCCAGGTAGTGCCGTCTGCCTCCTGGCGTGGCGGCGCTACCCTTCCCCGCGAGCTTCAGCTGCGGGGTGAAGGCAAAAACCTGTACGTATCCTCTGTACCGGTAAAGGAGCTGGAGCGCCTCACAACGACCCCATTTACCCTGCAGCAGCTGTCCCTCGCCAACGGCTTCGACCTGTCGGCCAAGGTGGGCAAGGCGGAAGGACCGTTTCGACTGGACCTGAACCTCCAAAAAGCCGCCGGCTTTTCAGTAGTCTTATCCAATGACCTGGGCGAGGAAGTCGTGATCGGTTATGACCCACAGCACCACCACTACTTTATTGACCGCAGCCGGTCGGGGAAGGTGGATTTTCACCAAGAATTTGCCGCCCGCCACACGGCGCCCCGGCAGGCCACGGGCAGCGCCCTGGACCTGACCCTGGTGGTGGATGCCAGCTCGGTGGAACTGTTCGCCGACGGTGGCCTGAGCGTGATGACGGCGCTTTTCTACCCCCGCCAGCCCTTTCACCAGCTTACCCTGCGCTCCGCCGACGGTGCCGAAGTGAAGAAGCTCACCTACAGTCCATTAAAGCCCGCACGGTAACAAAAGGCCGCCCCGGCAAGACCGGGGCGGGCTTTTCCTTCCTTTCTTTTAGCTTTGAAGGGTGGAAGATTTTATACAGTTTTTGAACCGCAAGGCGGAAGAGTACAATACGGCCGACTTTATCCGGACCGACCCCATCTCCATTCCCCACCTCTTTACCCGCCAGCAGGATATCGAGATCGCCGGCTTCTTCGCTTCCATCTTTGCCTGGGGCAACCGCACCCTGATCATCAACAAATGCAAAGAGCTGCTGCAGCGCATGGACTATGCCCCCTACGACTTCGTTCGCCACCACGGTCCCCGCGAATTACAGGGTTTGCTGGGCTTCAAGCACCGTACCTTCAACGAAACCGACCTGCTGTACTTTGTGGAGTTTTTCCACCATCATTATGCGCAGCATCAAAGCCTCGAAGAGGCTTTTACCCGCGGCCTGGATGCCGGCGACGATACCGTGGCCGGCGCGCTGAACGGGTTTTACCGCTATTTTTTCAGCCTGCCCGATGCGCCCGCCCGTACCCGCAAGCATATTGCCGCCCCGGAAAAAGGCTCTACCTGCAAGCGGCTCAACATGTATTTGCGCTGGATGGTGCGCGCCGACAACTGCGGCGTCGACTTCGGCCTGTGGAAAAGAATCTCCCCGGCACAGCTGGTCTGCCCCATTGATGTGCATGTGGCCCGGGTGGCCCGCCGCTTCAACCTGCTGCAGCGCACCCCCACCGACTGGCAGGCGGCCCTGGAGCTGACCCGTAACCTGAAGAAGTTTGACCCTGCCGACCCGGTGAAGTACGATTTTGCCCTGTTTGGCCTGGGGGTTGTAGAAAAATATTGAGCGAATTACACGAATTTCACGGACGGAAAGAATTTTGGGGTTTGCCTTATGAAAAGAGATAACGACTTTTATTACTTCCTGGCCTTTATTACGTTTTATGGCATCATGCTGATCTGGTACCTGTACTACGTTTCCAATTACGAGGAAATGATGGTGCCCACTTACACGGAGCGCGGCTTTACCGATTACACCTCGGTGACCTTCCTGTTCAAGGTGGTTCTTGCTTTTCCCCTGGGCATTATCAACTGGCTGAAGGATGCGCCGCTGAACCCGGTTTTCTACCTTTTTGGCTGTATCTTTTATTCGTTCCTGCTGTACCGCATTTACTACCGCAAGGTCGATAAGCTGCTGTGGTTCATGCTCATGCTGAACGTACTGGCCGCTATCTTTTTTATATCCTTCCTCCAGGAAAACCCCCTAATTATTCAAGGGCTTCCGATTTGATAAAACAGGCAAGAGGCAATAAAAACAAACCCTAACCGTGAACCAATGAACGTAACAGTTATGGAACTTCCCGAAAAATACGAAGCCTCGTTCCACAACCTGCTGCGGCAGGTGAACCCCAACGATAGTGCCCGGTTTGCCGAACTGAAGGAACAGCTGGCCGGCATCATCAACTTCCTGATCGAGCACCATTTCGAGCGCCTGGTGCACCTGCTCTATACCATCGACGTGGACGAGCGGCAGCTGAAGGAGGCCCTGCTGCACCACCAAAACCGGGACGCGGCAGAGGTGATGGCCGAACTGGTGCTGCAGCGCCAACTGCAAAAGGTGGTGGCCCGCGGCAGCTTCTATAGCGACCCGGGCAATATTCCGGAAGAAGAGCGCTGGTAGCTTTTGATGAGTCAATGCCGTAAGTTTGCAGCATGAGCATAGTGGAAGTGACCACCAAAAGGCAGCAGCAGGATTTTTTAGCCCTCCCCCATACTATTTATAAAAACGACCCCAACTGGATCTGCCCGCTGGAAGCCGAGATCTCCGCAATTTTCAACCCGCAGCAAAACAGCTTTTTCAGCCACGGCACCTGTACCCGCTGGGTGCTGTACCAGGAAAATCGCTGTATCGGCCGCATCGCCGCCTTCATCAATTTTAAAAAAGCCGAAAAGGAAAGCGCCGGCGGCGCCGGTTTTTTCGAATGCATCGACAACCAGGAGGCCGCCAACCTGCTGTTCGACACCGCCAGAGCCTGGCTGCAGCAGCAGGGCGTGCAGGCCATGGACGCCCCGGTCAATTTCGGCGAGAACGACAAGTACTGGGGCCTGCTGGTCGACGGCTTCAAGCCGCCCAGCCTGGGCATGAACTACAACCCGCCTTATTACATCGGCCTGTTCGAAAATTACGGCTTCCGAAAAAATTACGACCAGTTCACCAATTTCCTCGATGCCACCACGCCCATGCCCGAACGCTTTACCCGCATTTCGGACTGGATCATGCAAAAGCCCCAATATTCCTTCAAACATTTTAACAGAAAGGAATTCGACCGCTTTGCCCGCGACTTCCAGGAGATCTACAACGACGCCTGGATCGACTTCGACCACTTCACGCCCATCGACATGGGCAGCATCAAAGACTCGTTTCGCCAAATGGAAGCCATCATGGACGAAAAGATCATCTGGTTTGCCTACCACGACAACGAGCCCATCGCCTTTGTCCTCTGCCTGCCCGACGTGAACCAGCTGCTGAAGCACGTAAACGGAAAGCTGGATCTCTGGGGCAAGCTCAAATTCCTGTGGTACAAGAAAACCACCACCATGGACCGCCTGCGCATCATCATCATGGGCTGCAAGCAGAAGTTCCGCAACCACGGCGTGGAATCAGCGCTGATCCGCTGCCTGCAAAACGAAGTGCTGCCCCGCAAAACCATCAAAGGCGTGGAGCTGGCCTGGGTAGGCGACTACAACGAAAAGATGATGTCCATCCACAAAGCCACCGGCGCCGTTAAAGACAAAGTGCACCGGACCTACCGGATTGAGTTCCGGTAGGTAGTTTATAAGTTTACGAGTTTACGAGTTGTTTCCGTGCAGGGCAGAACTCGTAAACTTGTAAACTACCCCTCCGGGGTCGGGCATCATTTTTTCCGCAGGTCACAAAAAGGAAGTTATGAAAAGAGATGGCGCCTGCATCAGCCTGTGGCAACAAGCTATGCCCGAGTTTACCCCCAGGGAGTACCAATCGGAAAAGAAATCATTTGACGTGATCATTGTCGGTGGCGGCATTACCGGCATCACTACAGGGTTGTTGCTGCAAAAGGCCGGGAAGTCGTGCCTCGTGGCCGAGGCCCACAACCTCTGCTTTGGCACCACCGGCGGCACCACCGCCCACCTCAATACGCTGATGGACACGCCCTACAACACCGTCGAAAAAGATTTCGGACTGTCGGGCTCCCGCCTGCTGGCAGTGGCCGTCCGCGAGGCCCTGGACCTGGTGAAGCAGCAGGTGGCCGACTACCAGATCGATTGCGGCTACGAAGAAAAAGACGGCTATTTGTACTCCCAAAATGCTCAGCAGACCGGCGAGTTGGAAGCGATACTGGAGGCTACGAGGCGGGCCGGCGTCGATGCGGAATTCACCGGCAGCATCCCGGTGCCCCTTCCTTTCGAAAAAGCCATTGTTATCCGCAACCAGGCGCAGTTCCACCCCTCCCGCTATGTGTATGCCCTGGCCCGGCAGTTTGAGGAAAGCGGGGGCGTGCTGCTGCAACATTGCCCTGTCATCAATTTGGAGGAAGGCGAGGAGCTGACGGTACATACGGGCCGCGGCGCCTTTACTGCCCGCCAGCTGATCTATGCCACCCATATACCGCCCGGCATCAACCTGCTGCATTTCCGCTGCGCCCCCTACCGCAGCTATGCCCTGGCGGCTACGTTGAAAGAAGGCGCTTATCCCGATGGGTTGGCCTACGATATGTACGACCCCTACCATTATTACCGCACCCAGGACATCGACGGTAAAAAATACCTGGTAGCGGGCGGCGACGACCATAAGACCGGCCACGAGGAAAATACCGAAGCCCCGTTCACATCGCTGGAGGCGCATGTTCGCCACTATTTCCCCGTGGAGGAAATCGTTTCGAAATGGTCGTCGCAGTATTTTGAGCCCACCGATGGCCTTCCCTATATCGGCCACCTGCCCGGCCATTCCGAAAACGTGTACGTGGCTACCGGCTATGGCGGTAATGGCATCACCTACAGCCATGTGGCGGCGCTGTTGCTGACCGGCCTGCTCACCACCGGCGACAGTCCCTATAAAGAATTATTCGCCCCCGGCCGGGTAAAACCGGTTGCCGGCTTCAGCAGCTTTATCAAGGAGGCCGCCGATGTGGTCAAGGAGTTTTTCGGCAAAAGGCTGTCGCAGGAAGAGCTGCATGCGTTTGCCGACCTGGCGCCCGGCGAAGGCCGTGTGGTCAAGTACGACGGGGAATCGATCGCCCTGTATAAAGAGGAGAACGGGCGGCTGCATGCCGTCAACCCGGTTTGCACCCATGCCAAATGCCTGGTGGACTGGAATCGCGCGGAAAAAAGCTGGGACTGCCCCTGCCACGGCTCCCGCTTCTCCCCCGACGGCGAAGTGCTGACCGGCCCCGCAAGACAAGGTTTGGAGAAGATTGATTTGGGGGGAGCGAGTGAGTAGTTTACGAGTTTACGGGTTTACAAGTTGCTGGCGCCCGTATGGAACTCGTAAACCCGTAAACCCGTAAACTTCTTAGTCTCTCGCCCGCTCATACTGTTCCGGCCACGGCAGTTGGACGCCCAGTTCTTTGGCGGCGCGGAGCGGGAAGTAGGGGTCGCGGAGCAGCTGGCGGGCAAACAGGATAAGGTCGGCCTGCCCGTCGGCCAGGATCATTTCGGCTTGTTTGGGCGTGGTGATCAGTCCGACCGCGCCGGTCATCATGCCGGTTTCCTTTTTAATTTTTTCGGCGAAAGGCACCTGGTAGAGCGGTCCCACCGGGATCTTCACCCGGGGGACGTTGCCCCCGGTGGAGCAGTCGATCAGGTCCACTCCCTGGGCTTTCAGTTCGCGGGCCAGGCGTACCGAATCCGCTTCGGTCCAGCCACCTTCGGTCCAGTCCGTGGCGGAAATACGGACGAAGATGGGGAGGTCCGGTGCCGCCTCCTGTACCGCCGCCGTTACTTCCTGCAGCAGGCGGATGCGGTTTTCGAAGGAGCCGCCGTATTCGTCTTCGCGGGAATTGCTTAGGGGCGAGAGGAACTCGTGCAGCAGGTAGCCGTGGGCCGCGTGGACCTCCAGCACCTGGAAGCCGGCTGCCACGGCCCGGTGGGCGGCTGCCCGGAAGTCTTCGGTGATCTTTTTGATGCCGTCTTTCGAAAGGGCCTGCGGGGGCGGGTCGCCTTCCTTGAAGGGCAGGGCGCTGGGGGCTACGGTGGTCCAGCCTCCGGCTTCGGCGGGCAGCAGGGCGCCGCCTTCCCAGGGTGCCTGGTGGCTGGCCTTGCGGCCGGCATGGGCCAGCTGGATGCCGGCTACCGAGCCCTGGCTGTTGATGAAGGCCGTGATCCGTTTCAGGTTATCGATCTGTTCGTTTTTCCACAGGCCCAGGTCGCCCGGGCTGATGCGGCCTTCCGGTGATACCGCCGTAGCCTCAACCAGTACCAGGCCGGCACCGCCGGAGGCCCTGCTGCCCAGGTGCACCAGGTGCCAGTCGTTGGCAAAGCCATCGGTGGCCGAGTACTGGCACATGGGCGAAACAACGATCCTGTTTTTCAGCACAACCTTTTTTAAGGTCAGGGGTTGGAACAGTAGACTCATTTCTTTAAAATTCTGTGTCCGGAGCAGGTTGCAAATAGCTCACCATAATCCGGGGATGATAGATATTTCGGATGTCGGATTTCGGATGTCGGAACCCTTGATTGTTGGATGTGTCTTTCCCTTGAGGGCACTGCCGAAAACCGAAGGATAATTTAGCTCTTTGATTTTAAATTAGGAAGACTTTCCTGAAAAGAGGGCCCTGTCAGCAGTCAAGGTTCCGAAATCCGAAATCTGAAATTCGAAATCCCTAGGGGTTTTCGCGTTTGGCGGCGGAGTCGGCGCCGGGCGGGCGCTGGCCCTGGAAGCCTCCGGGCTGACCACCGGGTTGACCTTCCCGGGGAGCGCGCTGCTCGCCTACCTGCGGCTTATGGGCCACGTGCGCCGAGCCGTGGTGGCAGGAGTAGCAGGTGACCTCCAGGCGGCTGTCGAGGCGCTCGGGGTGCTTGATGTTGAATGATTTCTTGTTGAGCTTATTGGTCATTTTCATCATTTCGCGGGCAATCTGCTTGTGCTCATTGTTGTCGCTGGCGAAGTCCATGGCTTTTTCCGCCTGGTTGAACACGTGGCAGAAGTTGCAGCGCACGCCCAGCGACTGGGAAAAATGCTTCATGACGCTGTCCATCTGTTGTTTGTTGGTGTTTTTGGGCAGCACCTTCAGGTTCTTATAGCGGACTTCTTCTTTGCTCAGGGCAAAGGACATCAGGAGAATGGCTCCGAAAAGCAGGGAAACGGTGAAAACGCTCTTCATGTGGTCGATTTTGGTCTAATTTAATTAAAGTTTAAACAATCGTTACATAAGTATTACATATGGGCGGAAAGGGTTTCCTATTTTTGCGCCGCAATGCATCCGCAGGCAGGAGGGCAGGGCAGAAGAAGTGCCCGGTTCCGGCCTGCCGCCCCAAAAAAATACAAAATGTCTGAAGCCTTAGCAACAAAAATAAACCTGACCCCGAAAGATTTCGCCACCGACCAGGAAGTACGCTGGTGCCCCGGCTGTGGTGACTACTCCATTCTGGCGCAGGTACAGAAGGTAATGCCCACCCTGGGCATTCCGCGGGAAAATATCGCCATTATTTCCGGCATTGGCTGCTCCTCGCGCTTCCCTTATTATATGAACACTTACGGCATGCACTCGATCCACGGCCGGGCCACGGCCATCGCCAGCGGCCTGAAGGCGGCCCGCCCCGAGCTGAGTGTATGGATTGTTTCCGGCGACGGCGACGGCCTGAGCATCGGCGGCAACCATACCATTCACCTGCTGCGCCGCAACTTCGACGTGAACCTGCTGCTGTTCAACAACCAGATCTACGGCCTTACCAAGGGCCAGTATTCGCCCACTTCCGAAGAGAACAAGGTGACCAAGTCCACGCCCTTCGGCAGTATCGACCACCCCTTCAACCCGGCGGCCCTGGCCCTGGGCGCCGACGCCACCTTCGTGGCCCGGAGCATGGACCGCGACCCCAAGCACCTGCAAAGCATGCTGCTGCGGGCCCACGCCCACAGGGGTGCTTCCTTCCTGGAGATCTACCAGAACTGTAACATCTTCAACGACGGCGCCTTCGAGGTATTTACCGAGAAAGGCAGCAAGGCCGAAGAGACCATCTTCCTGGAAAACGGCCAGCCCCTGGTCTTTGGCGCCAACAAGGATAAAGGCATCCGCCTCGACGGCTTCCGCCCGCAGGTGGTGAGCCTCAACGACGGCTTCAGCACCGCCGACCTGTGGGTGCACGACGAAAGCGATATATTCAAAGCGCAGATCCTGACCCGCATCTTCGACGATCCCCGCCAGGAAGGCCACCTGCCCCGTCCCTTCGGCGTGTTCTACCAGGTGGACCGCCCCTGCTACGAGGACATCATGCAGGAGCAGATCGAGGAAGCCAAGAAGCGGAAGACCGCCGACCTCGACAAGCTGCTGCGCGGCAACGAAGTTTGGAGCATCGCCTAATAAATTAGCACATAAATGAAAAAGCCCCGGTCGATCCGGGGCTTTTTCATTTATGTGCTAATGGTATCGCTTACTTCGTACTTTATTGTATTCTTTTGATTTCGGCGCCCAGTTGCTGCAGGCGGGTGTCGATGTATTGGTAGCCGCGGTCGATCTGGTCGATGTTCTGGATGGTGCTTTTGCCTTCGGCGCTGAGGGCGGCGATCAGCAGGGCCACGCCGGCGCGGATGTCGGGGCTGGTCATGGTGATGCCCCGCAGCGGGAACTTCCGCTCCAGGCCGATAACGGCGGCGCGGTGGGGGTCGCAGAGGATGATGCGGGCGCCCATCTCAATGAGCTTGTCCACGAAGAACAGGCGGCTTTCGAACATTTTCTGGTGGATCAGCACCGAGCCCTTGGCCTGGGTAGCCACTACCAGCAGGATGCTTAACAGGTCGGGGGTGAGTCCCGGCCAGGGATGGTCGTAGATGGTCAGGGAGCCGCCGTCGAGGAAGGTCTGGATCTCGTAAAGGTCCTGGGCCGGGATATGGATGTCGTCTTCGACGAAGTTCATTTTGATGCCCAGCTGCTGGAATTTCTCGGGGATGATGCCCAGGTTCTCGTGGCTGACGTTCTTGATGGTGATGTCGCTCTGGGTCATGGCGGCCAGGCCGATGAACGAGCCGATCTCGATCATATCGGGCAGCATGCGGTGGGCGGTGCCATTGAGCTTTTCCACGCCCTGGATGGTCAGCAGGTTGCTGCCCATGCCGCTGATGTTGGCGCCCATGTGGTTGAGCATTTTACACAGCTGCTGGATGTAGGGTTCGCAGGCGGCATTGTAGATGGTGGTAGTGCCTTCGGCCAAAACGGCGGCCATGATGATGTTGGCGGTGCCGGTCACCGAGGGTTCGTCCAGCAGCATATAGGTGCCCGTGAGCTGGGGCGCCTCCAGGTGGAAAAAGCCGTCTTCGGTATCGTAATTAAATTTAGCTCCCAGCTTTTCAAAGCTCAGGATATGGGTGTCCAGGCGCCGGCGGCCGATCTTGTCGCCCCCGGGCTTGGGGATAAAGGCTTTTTTAAAGCGGGCCAGCATGGGGCCGGCCAGCATCACGGAGCCGCGCAGGCGGCCGCTTTTCTTCTTGAAATCGTCGCTGCGCAGGTAGTCCACGTTCACGTCGTCGGCCTGGAAGATGCAGGTATCCCGTTGGGGACGTTCCACCTTCACGTTCATTTCCTGCAGCAGCTCGATCAGCAGGTTGACGTCCAATATATCCGGAATGTTGCTGATGGTCACCCGGTCGGCGGTGAGCAGGACGGCACTGATGATTTGTAAGGCCTCGTTCTTGGCGCCCTGCGGGATGATCTCGCCTTTCAGCTTCTTCCCGCCGATTACTTCAAATGATGACATATGGGATAGTTGATAAAGTTATTTCCGATACAAGCCGGAAAACTATGAATTGGAGGGTAAATAAAAAAAAAGTTGATTGAAAACTCAACCAACTTTTCTGCAAATGCGGTATAAAGGAATTATTTGAACCGTTTTTTGCCGCCATGGCGGTTGCGGTTGTCCTGCTGGCGGTTGTCCTGGCGGGGGCCGCCGCCGCTGCCACCACTGCCGCCGCGGTGCTGGAACTTGCCCCGGGGTTTGCCGCCGTAGCCGCCGCGTTGGTCGCGGGTTTCCTGCTGGGGACGGAAGGCCTTTACATAAGGCGTATTGGTAAATTCCAGTTGTCCCTGGGTGATGTTTGTCAGCTCGCTTTGGATGGCGTCGTCGTGCACCATATCCTTATGCCAGTTGTTGTAGGCCAGTTTCATGTAGTAGGCGATGGCGTTGGCGAAGCCCAGGCGCTTTTGCTGGTCGTCTTCGGCCAGTGCCTTGTTGATCACCAGCTCCAGGTTCTTGCCCAGGTGGGAGTATTTGGGATAGCGCTTCGGGTACGGCAGGGGCTTGGGCTTGCTTTTCAGGGTTTCCCGGGTAGGGATGGGGTAGGGCGATTGTACGTCCAGTTGGAAATCGGAAATGAGGAACAGGTGGTCCCACAGTTTATGGCGGAAATCTTCAACGTTTTTCAGGTGGGGGTTTAAAAAACCCATGAGTTCGATCACGGCCTGGGCGTTGGCCTGGCGGCGTTCCGGCTCCTCGATGGTCAGCAGGTGATCCACCATTTGTTGGATATGGCGCCCGTATTCGCGCATGATCAGGTGGTTTCTCGTTGTATTGTATTGCATTATAATTTGTTGCTGTGCTGATGAAGTAAATAAGTTTGCAGATTCAATTCTTTATCCGCGGGCACCGTGGGCCCTGGCTGTTTCTAACCGGCTGAGAGTAAGCAGGCGGCGTCTGAAAACGCTAAAGTAACCTTTGGACACCACAAAATAAAAAATTAGCGGCAAAAAGAGCGGGGAACCATCCTGTACCCTTAAAAAAAAAGCGGTTCTGCCGCTTAAATGAAGAAAGGGGCCCCGAACCAAGGCCCCTTTTACAAGCCACCATCCTCTTCCACCTAAGAGGTCGTTTATAGTAAGTTGTAAGGTTAAGGGTGAAGATGCTTCTTCAGAATATTCTTCAAATAGGGTGCCATTCAGGAAAAAAGGGCCTTTTGGGTTTTCTTCCGGGGCGCTTTTCCTTTTTGTTGAAATATTACAACAACAGGAAAGAATTTGCAGAAAAATGTAACCAATCGGCCGAAAGGCCGCGGAAACGAAAGCGGAATGGCTTGTTTTCGAATGTTCCCCTGCCCGGAACCGGGGATCGGTTACCTTTGACGGCTATGGTTATAGCCGTGAACACCTGCAGCTTTTCCCATCGTTTGTCGGACGAAGGCGTTTATTTCCTGGCAAAGGTACTCCCCCTCTGGGCGGAGCGGTTTCCGCAGCACCGGTTCTATATAATATATAATAATGAAGAGGTGGTGCAGGGGTTGCCCGCAGGCGTCACTCCCGTCTTTCTCGACAGCAAGGGGCTCCTGCCCCTGCGTTACCGGCTTTCCCGGCTGCTGAAGAAGATCGGGGCCGGCAGCCTGCTGTCGCTGACCGGCTATTGCCTGTCGCGTACGAAAATGAGGCAATGCCTGGTGGCGGAGCCGTCTTTGGGGCCCGCCGGGAACGACAAAAAGGAAGGCTGGCGCCGCCACCGGCGGCGGGCGGCCTGCCTGCGCCGGGCCGCCCGCGTAGTGGTCTTTTCGGAATACCGGAAAGCCCGCCTGTCCGCGGCTTTCGGCGTGCCTGCCGGAAAGATCAGGGTAGTGCCCCGGGTGCCGCGGGAAGACTACCGGCCCCTCGACTACGACCGGGCCGCCGCCGTCAAGGAGGCCCATACCGGGGGGCGCGAATACTTCCTGTACCGGGGCTCCCTGGATCCCCAGGCGCAGCTGGTGCCGCTGCTGAAGGCCTTTTCGCTGTTCAAAAAGCGGCAGAAGACCGGCATGAAGCTGCTGCTGGTGGAGCAACCGGGCCTCCAAACCGGCGCGGCGGCCGAACTGCTGCATACCTACAAGTACCGCGAGGACGTGGTGTTGCTGGAAGGAGCGGCGGCCCGGGCAAAGGAAGCCCACCTGGTGGGGGCCGCCTATGCCTTTATTTCGCTGGCGGAGGAGGACGAAGGCGCCCTGGAGGCCGTACATTGCGGCCTGCCGGTGCTGCTGCCTGCCGGCGCCCTGGCGCAGGAGTGGCTGCAGGAGGCGGGCCTGTACTTCGATGCCGCCAGCACGGCCGACCTGGCCGATAAGATGATGCAGGTGTACCGCGATGAAACCCTGCGGGACCGGATGATCGCTGCGGGCAGCGAAAAGCTGCGGCCGTTCACCTGGCAGCAGACCGCCGACCTGCTATGGGAAGCGGTTGCCGGAGCGGAAAACGGATGAAACAATTACCTTCGCCGTTCAATTTTAAAATGATGAAGTCGAGTATAACCATTGATGTAGAGCTGAACGACAGCCGGGTACCCGAAAATATCGAGTGGAAGGCTACCGAAAGTACAGCCGATAACCCCCAGAAGGCAAAGGCCATGATGCTGGCATTCTGGGACGGGGCCGAAAAAACCTCCCTGCGCATTGACCTGTGGACACAGAAAATGATGGTGGACGAAATGGCCGATTTTTACTACCAGACCCTGATGAGCATGGCCGACACCTACGGACGGGCCACCAAGCAAAGCGAGCTGGTAAACGATATGAAAGCCTTCGCCAAAGGGTTTTATGAAAAATTCCAGCAGATCCAGCTGAAGGAAAATAAAGCCGGCTAAGCCGGGGAATTGGTTAATTGGGGATTAGGCAGGTATCCGTATATCCAGGGCCGGTCCAGGAAACCACATACTACAAACGATAAACGACAAACCATTCACATATGAGCTTGGAGCAGAAAGTAATGGCCGAAATGAAAGAGGCCATGAAAGCGAAGAACGAAGCCGGCCTGCGGGGCCTCAGGGCCATCAAGGCGGAAATCATCAAGGCAAAGACGGAGCCGGGTGCCGGCGGGGAAGTATCGGCAGAGGCCGAAGTAAAGCTGCTGCAGAAGATGGTCAAGCAGCGCCGCGACTCGCTGGAGATCTACCAGCAGCAAGGCCGCCAGGACCTGCAGCAGAAAGAGCAGGAAGAGATCGACATTATCGAAAAGTTCCTGCCCGCGCAGCTGGGTGCCGAGGAGCTGAAGGCCGAACTGCAACAGATCATTGCCGAAACCGGCGCTTCCTCTCCTGCCGACCTGGGCAAGGTGATGGGTGCCGCCACCAAAAGGCTGGCAGGCCGGGCCGACGGCAAAGCCATTTCGGCCGCTGTAAAAGAACTGCTGGCCAAATAACCCCTTCCCCATGTTCATCGACCTTGTGGTAGGGATCCTGGCAGCCTTTGCCCTGATCAAGGGATTCCAAAAAGGTTTTGTGGTGGCCGCTTTTTCCTTCCTGGCCTTTATCGTCGGCCTGGCGGCTGCCCTGAAGCTGTCGGCGGTTGCAGCCGGCTACCTGGGCGAGTATTTCGCGCTCCCGGGTCGCTGGCTGCCCCTGCTGGCCTTCGTGGTCGTGTTCCTGCTGGTGGTGGTGCTGGTGCACCTGGGCGCCAAAGCCATCGAAGGCCTGCTGCAGGCGGTGATGCTGGGCTGGCTGAACCGGCTGGCCGGGATCCTGCTGTACTTCTTCGTGTATACGTTCATCTTCAGCGTGTTTTTGTTTTATGCCGGGCAGCTGCACCTGTTGCAGCCCGATGGGTTGGAAGCCTCCGTCACGTATCCCTACATCCGGCCCCTGGCCCCGTCTATCCTCAACGCCACGGGCGAGATATTCCCCCTCTTCAAGAACCTGTTCGGCCAACTGGAGCAGTTTTTCGACCGGTTTTCGGCTGCACAGCCCTCCTGAATTTAAGGAAACGGGTTTTTTCCCTGCCTTTCCGTATTTTACGGAGGTAAATCATTTAGTAAGCTTTTTGCTGTAAAACCCATATTTTAGCAGCTATTATTTTACGATGTTCTGATGCAGTACCAATTAAAAGAATATAATAAGTTCAAGTTTATAGAAGAAGGTGAAGGCGAGCCGCTTGTGTTGCTGCATGGATTGTTTGGCGCATTAAGCAACTTTAAAGACCTGATCGAATACTTCCGGCAACACTACAAAGTGGTGGTGCCGATGCTGCCCCTGTTCGAGCTGGACATTCTGCATACCACCGTTGGTGGCCTGGCCAAGTTTGTTCACCGGTTCCTGGAGGCGCGGGATTTAAACAATGTTCATTTGCTGGGCAACTCTCTGGGTGGCCACGTGGCACTGGTATACCTGCTGAAGCATCCCGAACGGGTAAAATCGTTGATCCTTACCGGCAGCTCCGGCCTGTTCGAGAACGGTATGGGCGATACCTACCCGAAAAGAGGCGATTACGAATACATCCGCAAAAAGTCGGAAGTAACCTTTTACGATCCGAAGATGGCGACTACGGAACTGGTGGACGAGATCTTTGCCATCACCAACAACCGCCTGAAAGTGATCAAGATCATTGCCCTGGCCAAAAGCGCCATCCGCAACAACCTGGGCGACGAATTGAACAACATCAAACTGCCCACGCTGCTGATCTGGGGCAACAACGATACCATCACCCCGCCCTTCGTGGCGCGGGAATTCCACCGGCTGCTGCCCAACAGCGAGCTGCATTTCATCGACAAATGCGGCCATGCGCCCATGATGGAAGTGCCCGAGGAATTCAACGTGATCCTGCACAAATTTTTGAAAAAGTTAGGTGAGCCTGCAACAGTTCACTCTTAACTGTTGTCTAATAAAAAAGGCCGTTATCCATGCTGACCCGAGAACTCATATCAAACTCAATCCCCTACCTGCACCGGCAAGACACCGTTTTCCAGGCGCTACAGTTAATGAACGACTACCATGTGTCGCACCTGCCGGTGGTGGAGGAGGAGCGGTATCTGGGGATCATCAGCGAGGAACTGTTGCTGCACAGCGATGAAGAACAGCCCCTGGAGCAGCTGCCCCTGGAAAACAACAATACCATGGTGCAGGCCTCCGACCACTTCCTCAAAGCCATCCAGGTGGCGGTACAAAGCAACCTGAGCGTGGTGCCGGTGATCGAACAGGAGCAAATGGTCGGCCTGGTCACCTACAACGACCTGCTGCGGAATGCCTCTCACTTCCTGAGCCTTAACGACCCCGGCGCCCTGGTCGTCCTGGAAATGGAAGGCAGAAATTATTCCTTCTCCGAGATCAACCGGATCGTAGAGTCGAACGATGCACAAATTACCCAGTTAAATACCCATACCGACCCCGAAACCGGCATCATGCGGGTGACCCTGAAAGTAAGCAAAATGGAGGTGTCCGACCTGATCAGCTCCTTCCAGCGCTACGAATACAATGTGAAATACTACTTTGGGGAAGAACTTTACGAGAATGAATTAAGAAATAATTATGACAATTTGATGCATTTTTTAAGTATCTAATCCGTTTTTTTCTCATCTTTAAGTCAGGTACCATTTTCGTATAGCTATGCCTTATGGCATACCTCGATCAATTCAATACCTGATGAATCCCCAACGAGCTTGTTTCATATTGTTCCTGTGTGCCCTGTGCGCCGCCTTTACCTCCCGGGCGCAGATCGGCATAGTCGCCAGCAATGTGGTCTACTCCACCCTGGACGACGCCGCCGTTGTGGATACCTCCTCCAGCACGCTCTTCACCATCGGGGACATCGTCATCGAAGGCAACAAGCAAACCCGGCCCTCCATCATCCTGCGCGAACTTTCTTTCTATAAAAATGACCGCTACAGCCTCCAGGTGCTGGTGGATAAATTCAACGAAGCCAAACGCCAGTTGATGAATACGGGCCTTTTCCACGACGTGGTGGTGTCGCTGCAAGGCCTCCAGGGGCAAAACGCCACCGTCCGCATCGAGGTCAAGGAGCGCTGGTATATCTTCCCCAAGCCTTTTGTAAAAACGGTGGACCGCAGCCTCGGCGAGTGGATTACCCAGAAGGATATGTCCATGGACCGCGTGAATTACGGCATCAAGCTTACCCATAAAAACTTTACCGGCCGCCGCGACAAGTTCCACGTGGGCTTTATGAACGGCTATACCAAGCAGCTCTCCCTCTCCTACGACGGCCTGATCCTCGACAAGCGGATGCAATGGACCGCCAACATGGGGGTGGCCATGGGCAAGAACCGGCAGGTGAACTACATGACCGCCGAAAACAAGCTGGTTTCCTTTAAGGATACCGCCGACTTCGTTCATTCCTATTTCCAGTCGTACGCCGAACTGACCTACCGCCCGGCCATCAACACCCGCCATACCTTCGGGCTGGCCTTCAGCACCGAAAGCGTCCCCGACACCGTGCTGGCCATGAATCCCAACTTCTACGCCCACAAGAAAAGCGTACGCTACCCCGAATTCTATTACAACCTTTCCTACTACAACGTGGATTTTAACCCCTACCCCACCAGCGGGGTGATCGGGGAATTCTCGTTCCGCAAAAAAAGCATTGACCACCAGCTGAATATGTGGCAGGTGGGCGCCAAGGGCGCCCTGTACAAGCCCCTGGGCAAAAACTATTTCTTCAGCCTCAAGGCGGCCGGCATGCTCAAGCTGCCCCTGAAGCAGCCCTACGTGAACCAGCAGTTACTGGGTTTTAATAATATGTACATGCAGGGCTACGAATATTACGTGGTCGACGGCGTGGCCGGGGGCTATACCAAGGCCTCCTTCTCGCGGCAGTTGGTCAATACCGTGGTGCATATTCCTTCCGAACGCATTAAGCGTTTGAATCATATTCCCTTCCGGCTGTATGCGAAAGTGTACGGCAATACCGGCTATGTGTACAACCCCGATGCCGGCCGCAATGAGCTCAATAACCGCCTGCTGTATTCCGGCGGCGTAGGGCTGGACATCGTTACTTTTTATGATTTTATTATCAAGGTGGAGTGGAGCTTTAACCAATTAAATCAAAACGGCCTATATTTACACAGGAAGGATTACTTCTGAAAACTTGCCAGCAATTGCAAATTATACACTTTGAAGGTAGCTATTTATAACAGGGTGCTGGATGTACGCCAGCTAAAGGATATACAACTTTTTTTTGACGAGCTGGACAAAGAAGGAATTGTTCCGGTGGTTTACCAGCCTTTCCTCAATGAGCTCAGAGGCCAGATCTCACTGCCCGCCCGTCTGGAAAGCTTTTCCCGTTCGCAGGACCTTACCAACGACATCGACTTCTTCGTGAGCCTGGGCGGCGACGGTACCCTGCTGGATACCGTCACCCTGGTGAAGAACAAGAACATCCCGGTGCTGGGCATCAACTTCGGCCGACTGGGCTTCCTGGCCTCCATTGGCCGCGAAGAAGCCGTCACCGCCGTGAAGGCCATGGCCCGGCGCTCCTTCATCGTCGACAAGCGCGCCCTGATCCACATCGACGCCAACCTGCCCCTCTTTGGCGAGGCACCCTTCGCCCTCAATGAATTCGTGATCCACAAGCAGGATACGGCGCCCATGATCAAGATCCATACGTACCTGAACGGCGAGCTGCTGAATACGTACTGGGCCGACGGCCTGATCGTATCCACGCCCACCGGTTCTACCGGCTACTCCCTCAGCTGCCAGGGCCCCGTGGTGTTTCCCGAGTCCGGCAGCTTCGTGATCACGCCCATCGCCCCGCACAACCTCAATACCCGCTCGGTGGTGGTGCCCGATAATACCATCATCTCCTTTGAAGTGGAAAGCCGCTCGCCCAACATCATCTGCTCGGTCGATTCGCGCCGGGAGATCGTGGACAAAAGCGTGCTGCTGGCCGTGCGCAAGGAAAGTTTCCAGGTGAGCCTGGTACGCCTGAATGAAAACAACTTTTTGCAAACGCTGCGGAATAAACTGTCCTGGGGTCTGGACAAACGGAATTATTGACCCCTATAATACCAAAACCGCCGTTCTTTTCGTTTATCTGCTTTGATCCCTTTATTTTGTACTGTTATGAGAAAGGTATTTGCTGTTTTCGCTGTTCTCCTGCCCTTATTCTTATTTGCACAGGATCCTATCGTCCAGGAAGGTGAGTTTGGTATCGGTATCGGTGCCGCCCATTACTTCGGGGACCTGAACACCCGTGCCCGGCTGAACCGCCCCAAGCCCGCGGCCAGCATTTTCTTCCGCAAGAACTTTGGCAATTACATCGCCCTTCGGGTAGCCGGCAACTATGCCCGCCTCGGGTATTCCGACAGGTACAATACCCATAACGAGTTCATGTACCGCCGCAACCTCAGTTTCAACTCCAACGTATGGGAACTGTCGGTGCAGGGCGATTTCAACTTCTATAAATTCCTCCCGGGCAATCCCGATTACCGCTTTACGCCTTACATGACCCTGGGCATCGGCATCTTCAACTACGATCCGTTTGCCTTCCTGGCCGACAAGAAATACTTCCTGCGCCCGCTGGGTACCGAAGGCCAGGGATCGGCCGCCTACCCCGACCGCAAGCCGTACAGCTCCATGGCCGTGAGCGTTCCCTTCGGCATCGGCGTGAAGTATGCCCTCAACGACCGCATCAACCTGGGCTTCGAGGTGGTGCACCGCTATACCGGCACCGATTACCTCGACGACGTGAGCAAAACCTATGTGGAGCCGGAGATCTTCCCGCCCCTGCCGCCCGACAATACCGCCAATCCCGCCCTGCTGCTGTCGGACCGCTCGTACGAAACCGGCACGCCCATCGGCGAAAAAGGACGCCAACGGGGCAACAGCCGCCAAAAGGACCAGTTTGCCACCGCCCTGTTCTACGTCAGCTTCAACCTGCAGTCGTATAAATGCCCGACGGCCCGGTAATTCAAAATCCTTATTTCCGTTGCATTCGGCCTATATTGTTACCTTTGCCCACCTTATTGACAAGGGAAACATAACAATGCAAGACCAGTTACAACAAATCGACAAGAACCGCTTGCCCCGGCATATCGCCATCATTATGGACGGCAACGGCCGCTGGGCAAAGGAGCAGGGACAGGACCGCCTGTTTGGTCATTATCAGGGCGTGGAAAGCGTGCGCAATATCGTGGAAGGATGCGCGGAGCTGGGCGTCGGCTACCTGACCCTTTATGCCTTTTCTACCGAAAACTGGGACCGCCCCGAGTACGAGGTGATCGGTTTGATGGAATTGCTGGTCAAAACGATCCGCGGCGAAGTGGAGAGTTTAAAGAAAAATAACATCCGCCTGCACGTGATCGGCGATATGAACATGCTGCCCGATTATGCCCGCAGGGAACTGCAGGAAGCCCTGGAGATCACCAGCACCAGCACCGGCCTGAACCTGATCATGGCCCTCAGCTACAGCGGCCGCTGGGAACTGCTCAACGCCGTAAAAAACATTGCCCACGAAGTGGAAAAAGGGCAGCTGGCGGTGGAAGCGATCGACCAGTCCATCCTGGAAAAATACCTGTGTACCAGCGAGTTCCCCGACCCCGAGCTGATGATCCGCACCAGCGGCGAATACCGCATCTCCAATTTCTTACTGTACCAGCTGGCCTATGCCGAGCTGTATTTTACCCAGGTGCGCTGGCCCGAGTTCCGTAAACAAAACCTGTACGAAGCGATCCTGGACTACCAGTCGCGGGAGCGCCGGTTCGGCAAAACCAGCGAGCAGCTTCTGAATGCCTAGGTGCTCCGCCACCCCCGGTCAAGCCCTTTCGACCACCTGTTCCGCTGGGAAAAACCGAACCCGTGCGCCCGTGAAGGGCAGAACAGGCAAAGGTTTACTTTAACAAAACCGTTTCGAAATTACCCTTAATTTGCTGCCCTATCAGTGTATAGGGAATCGAGTGACCCATTTAGAGACTGACTGAATATTTGATCATGCTACGACTTTCACCGCGAATTCTTGTTTTATCCGCCAGTGTTCTTTTTTCGGTATTGTCCGCTTCCGCGCAGGATACCACCCATCCTACTTCGGTAGACCCCGACCTGCTGGCGCTGGAAACGGCAAGAGTTCCCAAAGAATACACGATTCGTTCCATCAAGATCACTGGGATCAATTATCTGGACTCCTCGATTGTCCAATCTATTTCCGGCCTGCAGCCCGGCGATAAGGTGATGATCCCCGGGGGCGACCAGTTCTCCAAGGCCATCACCAGCCTGTGGCGCCAGAAGCTCTTCTCCAACATCAACATCTATATCATCGCCCTCCAGGACAACCAGATCGACCTGGAGATCAACGTGCAGGAGCGGCCCCGCCTGGGCAACTTCAGCTTCCAGGGCATTAAAAAATCCGAGGCCGATGAACTCAAAGGCAAGGCCGGCCTGGTGAAGTCCACCATCATCACCGAGAACACCCGCCGCAACGCCGTGGAGGCCATCCAGAAATTTTACGTGGAAAAAGGCTTTAAGAACGTACAGATCCGCTTGGACGAAAAGCCCGATCCCTCCGTGGCCAATACCAACTCCCTCACCTTTTACATCACCAAGGGCAAGAAGGTGCATGTGAACGAGCTGAATTTCTACGGCAACGAACAGGTGACCGACTTCAAGCTGAAAAAGCAGATGAAGGGAACCAAGGAAATGACCAAGATCACCCTCCATCCCGTGGAGACTTCCAGTTCCTTCGGCACCAACGATAAATACTCCTTCGACCAGTACCTGAAAGACTGGGGCTTCCTGTCGTTCTCCAAAACCAGGATCTTCCTGGATCCGTACTTCCGCTTCAAGCTGTTCAGCTCTGCCAAGTACGACGAAAAGAAATACCTCGAGGACAAGGAAAAGGTGCTGAGCTACTACAACTCCCTGGGCTACCGCGATGCCCAGATCGAAGACGAGAAGCAAACGCCTACCGCCGACGGCAACCTGAATATCGACCTGAAGATCTCGGAAGGCCGCAAATATTATTTCGGCGACGTTGCCTGGAAAGGCAATACCAAGTATCCCGACTCCTTATTGAACAACATTCTCGGCATCCACAAGGGTGACGTGTACAACCTGGATGTGCTGAACAAGCGCCTCGGCAAGCAGATGTCGCAGGAAGGCAACGATATCAGCGGCCTGTATATGGACGACGGCTACCTGTTCTTCCGCGCCGATCCCGTAGAGACTTCGGTATATAATGATACCATCGACCACGAGATCCGCATCGTGGAAGGGCCGCAGGCCACCATCAAGAACGTGGGCATCTTCGGCAACGAAAAAACCAAGGACCACGTGATCCGCCGCGAGCTGCGGACGGTGCCGGGTGAAAAGTTCAGCCGCTCCGACCTCATTCGTTCCCAGCGCGAGCTGTCGCAGCTGCAGTACTTCAACCAGGAAAAGATCAACCCCGGCGTGAACCCCAACCAGGAAGACGGCACCGTGGACATCAACTGGAACCTGGAAGAAAAGTCCTCGGACCAGCTGGAGCTTTCCGCCGGCTGGGGTGGCGGTATCGGCCTGACCGGTACGCTGGGTGTGACCTTCAACAACTTCTCGGTAAAGAATATCCTGAACAAGGAGTCGTGGGATCCGCTGCCGACCGGCGACGGACAAAAGCTGAGCCTGCGGGTACAGTCCAACGGCCGCGCCTACCGCTCGTACAACTTCTCGTTCACCGAGCCCTGGCTGGGCGGCAAGAAGCGCAACTCCTTTACCGTTAACTTTTATAACAGTAAGTACTCCAACGCCTACGACTATGCCACCGGCACCCTGCTGAAAAGCAAGGCCGACAGCAGCTACCTGCGCGCCCTCGGCGGCGGCATCTCGCTGGGCAAGCAGTTGAAATGGCCCGACGATTATTTCAGCCTGGTGTACTCGCTCCAGTACACACAATATAAATTAAAGAACTACCCCGGCTTCTTCAATACCGACGCGGGCAACCCCATCAGCAATGGTACGTCTACCAACGTGAGCCTGAAGCTGGCGCTGCAGCGTTCCTCGGTTTTCGACCCCACCTTCCCCCGGAGCGGATCGAACTTCGTGGCCAGCGTGCAGCTGACGCCGCCCTACTCGTTGCTGAACCCCAGCCTGGTCACTTCCGACAACCCGTATAAGAACCCGGAATTCCACAAGTGGCGCTTCAACTCCGAGTGGTATGTGCCCGTTGGCCGTGCCCACGGCGCGGAAAAGAACCGGCAGCTGGTGCTGAAGCTGGCCGCCAAGTACGGCTTCATGGGCCGCTACAACCGCAACCTCAACTTCTCGCCCTTCGAACGCTTCCAGGTGGGCGGCGACGGTCTGACCAACAGCTACGGTCTGTTCGGCTACGACATCATCGCCCTGCGCGGGTATCCCGTATTCCAGAATTCGGACCCGACCATCAACCCCGACCTGAGCCAGGCCACGCGGTACTTTACCATATTTAATAAGTACTCCATGGAGCTGCGCTACCCGCTGGTGACCAACCCCAGCAGCACCATCTTCGGCCTGACGTTCTTCGACGCGGCCAACGGCTGGTTCTCCTTTAAGGACTACAACCCCTTCCGCCTCCGCCGCAGCGCGGGTGTGGGCATGCGCTTCTTCCTGCCGATGTTCGGCCTGCTGGGCTTTGACTACGGTGTGGGTCTCGACCGCCTGCAACCGGGTGTAGGCCTGAAAGACGCTTCCCGCTTCACCTTCATGTTAGGTTTCGAACCGGAATAATCTAAACTTTTACCATTCACGATCAACGATTCAACGTACTAAAGAATTAAATATGAAGAAACTGTTTCTCGCCGCCTGTGCGCTGTTGTTCGTATTTTTTGCCAGTGCGCAGCGTTACGCCATTATTGATACGAAGTATATCCTGGACAAAATGCCGGAATACAAGGAGTCGCAAAAACAGCTGGACGAAGTTGCCGGCTCCTGGCAAAAGGAAATCGACGGGCTGCAGCAGGAGCTCGATAAGATGTACAAGGACTACGAGGCCGAGCAGGTGATGCTGAGCAATGAGCTGCGCAAAAAACGCGAGGACCAGCTTTTTGCCAAGGAACGCAACCTGCGCGACCTGCAGCGCAAGCGCTTCGGCTTTGAGGGCGACCTGTTCAAGAAGCGGCAGGAGCTGATCAAACCCATCCAGGACAAGGTGTACAGCGCCGTTCAGCGGCTGGCCGTGGCCCGTGGCTATGACTTTATTCTCGATAAGAGTGAAGGAATTACGGTTATATTTGCCGACCCCAAACTGGAAAAAAGCGAGGACGTGCTCCGGGAACTGGGCGTCAAAAACCAATAATTTGTAAAAAGCGTCAACTACATACAACTTCGACTAACGAAAAATCATCATCAAAACAACGCAAACAATCAACTCCCAATGAACAAGATCAAGTTATTTCTTATTGCAGCCATCCTGCTGATAGGTGCGGGTAGTGCCATGGCCCAGTCGAAAACCGGTTACATCAGTGTAGACAGGGTGGTTGCCATCATGCCGGAAACGCAGAAGCTGGACTCGCTGCTGCGCAAATACCAGGCTGACTCCCTGAATCCCCGCTTCTCCTATATGGTACAGGAATACAACCGCAAGGACAGCATGGTGAACACCAAAGATTCCGTGAAACTGGGCAAGGCCGTGATCGCCCAGATCCGCCAGGAACTCGAAGGCTATGCCTACCAGATCCAGAACTGGCAGCAAATTGCCCAGCAGGAAATGCAAAGCAAGCAGGGCGAGCTGCTGGAACCCATCTACCGCAAGGTGGACAATGCCATCCAGGCTGTAGCCAAAGAAAACGGCTATGGTTACGTACTGAACCAGGAAGCGCTGCTGGTGATGCCGCCCGCCGACGACCTGTTGCCGCTGGTAGCGAAAAAGCTCAACGTAAAAGTGCCTACTGGCCCAGCTGCCGGTGCTGCCGCCCCCAGCCGCAAATAAGCACTCCTAAATTTTTTTTAAAGGTCCCGCCAGTTGCGCGGGACTTTTTATTTTAGTCCCCAAACCTCTAAATCTTTCGAATGGCTTCTATCGGCGTATTTGACTCGGGTTATGGTGGCCTGACGGTGTTCCGCCAGCTGGTGCAGCAGCTGCCGCAATACGATTATGTGTACCTGGGCGATAACGGCCGCGCTCCTTACGGTACCCGCTCGTTCGAAACGGTGTACAAATACACCCTCCAGTGCGTGGAGTGGCTGCTGCGGCAGGACTGCCCGCTGATCATCCTGGCCTGCAATACGGCCTCTGCCAAGGCACTGCGCACCATCCAGCAGCACGACCTGCAGCGGCTGAACTCAGAGGCCCGCGTGCTGGGCGTTATCCGGCCTACCACGGAAGTGATTGGGAAATATACCGAGACGGGCCATATCGGCATCCTGGCCACCAACGGTACCGTCCAGTCCAACTCCTATGCTATCGAGATCGGCAAGTTCTACCCGGAGGTCAGCATCACCCAGGAAGCCTGTCCCATGTGGGTGCCGCTGGTGGAGAATAACGAGCACAACGGTCCCGGTGCGGATTATTTTATTGAAAAACATGTCCGCAGCATCCTGTTGAAAAATCCCCGGATCGATACCCTGCTGCTGGCCTGCACCCATTACCCCCTGCTGAAGGACAAGATCCGCGAGCACCTGCCTGCCAGCATCCAGCTGCTGTCGCAGGGCGAGATCGTAGCCGAGAGCCTCAAAAATTACCTGGAGCGCCATCCCGAGATCGAAAGCCGGCTCTCCCGGGGCGGGCAACGCCGTTTTTATACCACCGACTCCACGGAAGAGTTTAACCGGCAGGCGACCACCTTTTTCGGCGGGCCGGTGGTTTCGCAACGCATCGATATCGAGCTACGAGAAAAGGAGGGGAAAGAAGTAAAGAGTTAAGCAGGCCTTTTCTTTACCCGTTGGGGCAGGCCGTCCAGGAGGGTGGAAAGCTGATCCCTTTGCCCATCCGCTTCCGGCAGGAAACGGTAAGGAAAGGTAGCTGCAAGCTCCAGGGCCGCCTCCAGTTCAAATTTATCCTGGGGAAGGCACAGTGCCAGCCCGGCCTGCATCAAATGGCGGGAAAGGTACTCCTGTTCCGTTTGTCCTGGTGTAGGCACCAGGATGCTCTTTTTTCCCAGGCATGCCAGGTCCATGACGGTGCTGTAGCCGCAGCGGCTGATGACGGTGCCGGCTTCGGCCAGGACCTGCTCCAGGGCAGGAGCGGGCAGGTGGTTTTTCAGAAAAATGTGGGGCGGGGCGGCCGGCAGTGCTTCTTCGCCGGGCAGGCCCCGGACAAAGACCACCGGTTGGGTATAGGACCGCAGTTGCCGCAGCAGCTTTTCTTCCAGCAGGCTGCGCTGGGGTTCGGGTCCCGACAACAGCACCAGCAAATGTTTTGGCGGAACGGGCGGCCCCAAACGGAACCGCGACAGGGCACCGGTATAAAACAGGGGAGTAGCCGGCGGGTCCGCCGGGTGCGACAGCTCGCCGGCCAGGCCGGGTGCTTCGGGGCGGTCGGGAACCCAGCATTCGCGGAACCGGCGGATGAGCCGGTAGTTGATCTTTTGCAGCACCGCATCGAACAGGGGGCGGGGCGTTTTGATGAGCAGCTGGTGGGTCATGAAAATCGAGTACGCCTTCGGATGGTACAGGCCGTAGCGGTTGTCGGAAAGCACGATGTCGATCCGGTGCGCCGCTACGATGTGGTCGAGCCAGTGGCGTTCGCGGCGGATGGCCGACAGGATGCGGGGTATTTGCAGCAGGAGGGCGGCCAGGACGCCCCACCGGGTTTTGGCGTACCGGATGCCATAACCGCTGAGCTTGATCAAGGGGAGCTCCGGAAATTCCTGCTGCAATAAAACGGCTGTTTTTCCCTCGGCTGCAATCAAAACCGTATATTTCCGTTTCAACAGTTCGTGGATGACAGGGATACAACGGGTGGCGTGGCCGAGTCCCCAGTCGAGCGGGGCTACCAAAATCCGGGTTTCATCTATCGTTTGCATAGGTTCAAATTAATTTTTGCCACTTTAGTCGAAGGTTTAAACCTGTCATAAAAAATGCTTTAATTTAGGAGACGTAATTATGAAAAAGTTTTATTTCGTTTTACTGCTTGTCGCTTCTACCATTATGTTTGCCGGCTGCCAGAAAAATTACTACTCGGGCAGCTACGGTAAAAGTAAGGATTGCGGCTGCCCGGGCAGTAAAGGAAGATAAGTCCCAAAAATCTTACAACATGATCACTCGAGATTTGTTACTGCTTATCAACAACCGGATCAATCAACAGCAACTGGACAGCACTGTGGAAGGCCTGAATAAGATCCTGCTTCAGGCGGAGAGCAACCATAATTTTTGCCAGGTGCACGAACTGGCCCGGCGGAGCCGCATTACCAGCAATGCGAAAAAAATATTGAAGGCGATCTCCGGTTCGGATCAGCTGAAGCCTTTTTACTTTCTCATCAATAAAAATTAATCCGTTCTTCCTGCTCAAGTGCTTGCCAGCTCCTTCAGCATTTTCAAAAATCCTCCTTCTTACCGATTGTACATTTTTCAAGCGTAGCCCGTTTTTGGGAGTGCTTTTGCCTGCACCGCCGTTCCGGTGGTTGAGGTAGCGGCCTGTCCACCCTGTTGTATACCATTCCCGGCTGACCGCCCTTGCCGGTTGCGCCTGCCTGTACCCGCATTTCGTCCCTTGTATTGCGTACCTTCACTTTGGCCCATTTTTTTAGGGATTCATTTACTTAAATCTGATCGTATGCGTTGGATGGGAAGACAAGGAAGTGGTAATGTAGAAGACCGCCGTGGTGTTTCGGGCGGCCAGGTGGCCGTCGGAGGCGGCATTATTGGGGTAATTGTGCTGGTACTGAATTTCCTGCTGGGAGGCGATGGGGGCCAGATGCCGCCCCTGCCGGGCCAGGGAAGGCAGGTAACCGCCGAGCAAAAAGCTGCCGAGGACAAGGATGCCCAGTTCGTCAGCGTGGTCCTGAAAGACACGGAGGATGTCTGGAACGCCCTTTTCCAGAAACAGGGAAAAAATTATTCGGAGCCTAAGCTGGTCCTTTTCTCCGGCGCCGTACAGTCGGCCTGCGGTAATGCCAGCTCGGCTTCCGGCCCCTTCTATTGCCCCGGCGACTATAAGGTATACATCGATCTCTCATTTTACCGCGAGCTGAAAGAGCGCTTCCAGGCGCCGGGCGACTTTGCCATGGCCTATGTCATTGCCCACGAGGTGGGACACCACGTACAAAACCTGATGGGCATCTCCGACCAGGTGCACCGTTTACGGCAGCGCTTAAGTGAGGAAGAGTACAATAAATATTCCGTGCGGCTGGAACTGCAGGCCGACTTCCTGGCCGGCGTATGGGCGCACCATGCCCAGCGGACGAAAAATATCCTGGAGGAAGGTGATATCGAGGAAGCCCTGAATGCGGCCAACGCCATCGGCGACGACAACCTCCAGAAGCAGGCCCAGGGCTACGTAGTGCCCGAGTCCTTTACCCACGGCACCTCCGCCCAACGGGTATACTGGTTCAAAAAAGGCTTTGAAACCGGCGATATGGACCAGGGGGATACGTTTAATGCCAGTGAACTGCAATAAAAAGTTCCAGAGTTCCAAAGTTTGGTTTCTGAGTTCCTGAGTTATGTGTTTACGAGTTCGGTGGCAAACCTGACAGGTTTTAAAAACCCTGTCAGGTTTTTTGTTTAGGCCGGTTCCCCGTCCCTAATTCCCAATGAACCAATGAACTAATTCCTTAAAAGTTTTTGTATTCATTCTTATCAATTAGGACGTCGGCGATGCGGCGGCGGGCTTCCTTGCTGTTGAAGGGCTGGGCTTTGGTAAAGCGGCGCAGGCCCATCAGGATCAGCCGTTGCTCGTCGCCTTCGGCAAAGGCGTTGACGGCATCCTTGCCGTTTTTGAGGAGGCGGTCACCCGCATCGTAGAGGAAACAGCCCAGGATGTCGTGGTGGGCCTGCCGGGCCTTATTTTCTTCGGCCAGCTTCCGCACCCGCAGCAGCAGGCTTTCGGCCAGGAAGATTTCTATGGCCATGTTGGCAATGTTCATCAGTACTTCCTGCTCGTTTTCCAGCTTCATCATCAGCTTTTGGGCGGCGGCACCCGCTGTCAGCAGCAGGGCTTTTTTGAAGTTGCCTACCAGCTTTGTTGCTTCGGCAAAAGGCGTTTCGTCGGGCTCGCCGAAATCCGGAATGCTCATCAGTTCTTTCTGCACTTCCATGGCGCCGCCCATCAGGTTCAGGCGGCCCTGCATGGCCCGTTTCAGGGTCATGTCCACGGTCAGCAGTCGGTTGATCTCGTTGGTGCCCTCGTAGATGCGGTTGATGCGGCTGTCGCGGTACGAGCGGGAGATGTTGTATTCGGCGCTGTAGCCGTTGCCGCCGTGGATCTGCACGCCTTCGTCCACCACGAAGTCCAGCACCTCGCTGCCGGCCACTTTGAGAATAGCGCATTCGATGGCGAATTCCTCGGCCCCGCCCATCAGCGCTTCGGTAAAAGGCTTGCCGCTGTCCAGCAGCTCGTGTTCCTTGTCGTCGATCCATTTGGCGGTGCGGTAGAGGGCGCTTTCGCAGGCGAAGGTGCGGATGGCCATTTCCGCCAGCTTGTGCTTGATGGCGCCGAAGTTGGCAATGGCGGTCTTGAACTGTTCGCGGGTGTTGGCGTACTGGATGGAATTGGTCAGGGCGTAGCGGGCGCCTCCCATGGCGGCGGCGCATAATTTCAGGCGGCCGATGTTGAGGATGTTGAAGGCGATCTTATGGCCCTTGCCGATCTCGCCCAGTACATTCTCCGCGGGCACTTTACAATCCTGGAAGTACAGCTGTACGGTAGAAGAGCCCTTGATGCCCATCTTGTGTTCTTCGGGTCCCTGGGTAAAACCTTCAAAGCCCCTTTCGATGATAAAGGCGGTGAACTTGTCACCGTCGATCTTGGCGAAAACGGTGTACACATCGGCAAAGCCGCCGTTGGTGATCCAGCATTTCTGGCCGTTCAGCAGGTAATATTTGCCGTCTTCGCTCAGGCGGGCGGAAGTTTTCGCTCCCAGGGCGTCGCTGCCGCTGTTGGGCTCGGTCAGGCCGTAGGCGCCGATCCATTCGCCACTTATGAGTTTAGGCAGGTATTTCTCTTTTTGCTCGGGGGTGCCGAAATACAGGATGGGCAGGGTGCCGATGCCGGTATGGGCGGAGATGGCAACGGAAAAGGAGTGGCCGGCGCCGAGGTAATCGCTGAGGATGGTGGAAGTGACGAAGTCTTTTCCCAGGCCCCCGTAATCTTCCGGGAAGGATACCGCCAGCAGGCCCTGGTCGCCTGCCTGTTGCAGCAGGGAGCGCATGAGCCCGGGTTCCATATTGTCGATGCGTTCCAGGTTGGGCATCACCTCGGCTTTGAGGAACTGGTCGCAGGTATCACGGATCATTTGCTGTTCTTCGGAAAAGTCCTCGGGGATAAAGGTAGCTGCGGGCGCACTTTCTTTCAGGAGCCATTCGCCACCCTTCAATACGGTTGTGGTAGGTAGGGTATCCATATTGCTTTATTTAAAGGTAATTGCTGAGATTGTCGTACACCTTCTGCAGCACTTCGCGGCAGAGGTTTACCTGGTCAGGGGGCACGCCGTCCAGGGCTTCCGCGAGGGTTTCCTCGGCCAGCACCATGGCTTCCTCCTCCAGCTTCAGGGCCTGGCGGGTTAAAAAAACTTTCTTGATCCTTCTGTCGTTGGGTTCCGATACGCGTTTGACTAATCCGGCCTTTTCGAGGTTGTCCACCAGTCGGGTGATGCTGGGCTTATCGCGGAAGGTGGCGTTGCACAGCTCCTGCTGGCTCTTGCCGTCCTCCTTCCACAGTTGATACAAAACGCTCCATTGTTCGATGGTGATGTTGAGTCCCGATGCGTTGAATTTCTTCTGCAGCCTGCGGGCAACGGCCGTGGAGGCCTTACCCGTGATAAAGCTGTACAGTTCGCCTTTCTTAAATTGGTTGTTTTGCATACAGTTGTTCCTGCAACCTTTTAAAGTTACGGAGAAAATAAGCAATAAGCAATGGGCAACGTCCCGGCAAGGATACTTTTTATAGTCCCCGTTCCTTTTTGCCTATTGCCCATTGCTTATTGCCAATTGCGTTAGTTTTGGCCGATGCTGCCGGTGACCCTGATTATCCTGTTGTTGTACGCCCTGCTGATCTTTTACTACCACCATCACTGGCGTTCCCTGGAAGAGCCTTCGGCCCCGCCGGCGGCGGGCCTGCCGCTTTCGGTGGTGGTGGCTGCCCGCAACGAGGAAAGCGCCATAACCGGCCTGCTGGAGTCGCTGGAGCGGCAAACCTATCCCCGCCACCTGGTGGAGGTGGTGATCGTGGACGATTTTTCCACCGACAGCACCCGGGAGGTGGTGGCCCGGCATGCCAACGGGCGGACGGTGGTGGTGCAGCCTTCCGTGGCTCCTCACCTGTCGTCGAAGAAAAAAGCCATCGAGGCCGGCATTCACACGGCCCGGCATCCCTTTGTGGTCATCACCGATGCCGACTGCCTGCCGCCGCCCCAGTGGCTGCACCGCATTGCCGGCTTCCAGCAGCAGTCGGGTGCTGCCTTTATTGCGGCCCCGGTAAAATTTACCGCTCCCCCCACCCTGCTGGGCATCTTCCAGCGTTTGGACTTCCTGACCCTCCAGGGCATTACGGCGGCCAGCGTGGCTGCCGGTTTCCACAGCATGTGCAACGGCGCCAACCTCGCCTACAGCCGCGCGGCCTTTTTCGAGGTGGACGGCTTTGCCGGCATCGACCAGGTGGCCTCGGGCGACGACATGCTGCTGATGCACAAGATCTGGAAAAAGCATCCCCGGGAAGTGCGCTACCTGAAAAGCCGGGAGGCGATCGTGGAAACCCCGGCCATGCCCGACTGGAAAGGTTTTTTGCGCCAGCGCATCCGCTGGAGCAGCAAGACCGCCCATTACGACGACCACCGGGTGCTGGGGGTGCTGCTGTTCGTGTACGGGTTCAACTGCTGGTTTTTTGTGTTGCTGGCTTTGGTCCTGTGGGGCAGCGTTGCCTGGTGGCTGCCGCTGTTGTTCGTAGTTGCCAAAACAGCTATCGAATGGCCCTTCGTTTTTTCCGTAGCCCGGTTTTATGGCGAACAAAAGCTGCTGAAGTATTTTCCTTTTTTCCAGCCCCTGCATATCTTTTACGTGGTATTTATCGGCCTGGTGAGCCAACTGGGCACCTATGAATGGAAAGGCCGCCAAACAAAGTAAAACAACAACAGCATGGAACCTGCAACTCCGGACCGGAAAGCCACCTGGCGGCGGTTGAAAAAGAACAAGGGCGCCCTCTTCGGCATCGGCCTGATCGCGCTGGCCCTGCTGGTGGCGCTGGCGGGGTATTTTATTGCGCCCGATCCCTCGCCTTTTGCCAACCGGATCATCCTGGAGGTTGGCGGCCGGAAGCCGGGATTCGAACAATCCTTCCTGCTGGTAAAAAAGCCGCAGGGGGTGCTGGAAGCGAATGTGCTGGAGCGGGCCCTGTCGGGGCGGCCGGATGCCTTCCAATGGATCCCGGTAACCAACTGGAAGGAGCAGGGCGGCCAGGTGCGGGTGCAGCGCTACATAGATGAAGGGGTAAGCGAGCCACTTGACTTTAATAGGAAAGAACTTCCTGAAGATTATATTATCACCAAACGCTTTTTACTGGGCACCGACAAATACGGCCGCGATATCCTGAGCCGCCTGATCATCGGCACCCGTGTGAGCCTGAGCGTGGGGCTGATCACGGTACTGATCTCGCTGACGGTGGGCATCGTGCTGGGCGCGCTGGCCGGTTATTTCCGGGGGCGGGTGGACAACGCGGTGATGTGGCTGATCAACATCATCTGGAGCATTCCCACGCTGCTGCTGGTGTTTGCCGTGACGCTGTTGCTGGGCAAGGGTTTCTGGCAGGTGTTCGTGGCGGTGGGCCTGACCATGTGGGTGAATGTGGCCCGCCTGGTGCGGGGGCAGGTGCTGGTAGCCCGCGAGCTGCAGTACGTGGAGGCGGCCCAGGTGCTGGGTTTTTCACATGCCCGCATTATTTCCCGGCACATCCTGCCCAACATCATGGGGCCGGTGCTGGTGATCGCCGCTTCCAACTTTGCGTCGGCCATCGTTATTGAGGCCGGCCTGAGTTTTTTAGGCGTGGGCGTGCAGCCGCCCCAACCCTCCTGGGGACTGATGATCAAGGAAAACTACAATTTTATCATCACCCAGAACCCCATGCTGGCCCTGGCCCCCGGCTTTGCCATCATGCTGCTGGTGCTCGCCTTCAACCTTTTGGGCAACGGCCTCCGCGATGCCCTGGACGTCAGGGGGTAGGAACGGGGAAAGGGAATTGGTTCATTGGTTCATTGGGAATTGGGCGGGGAACCACTTAAACGAAACCTGTCAGGTTTGTGGTAGCCGCAGGAACTCAGGAACCTAGGAACTCAGGAACCTTCCCTCAGCTCGTAAACCCGTAAACTCGTAAACTTACATTTCACTGATGGAAACCCCCCGGTTCAGCGTTTCTTCAAGGGAAATAAAGGTTTCGGTACGTTCGATGCCTTTAATTTTTTGGAGGTCGTCGTGGAGCACCCGGCGCAATTGGCCTATATCTTTACATACGATCTCGGCGAAGATGCTGTAGTTGCCCGTGGTATAGTTCATGCGGACAATCTCGGGGATGCGTTTCAGCTCTTTGGCCACGGTATCGTAGAGCGAGCTCTTTTCCAGGTAGATGCCGATAAAGGCGATGACGTCGTAACCCAGCTTTTTCAGGTCCACATGCAGGCGGGTGCCGCTGACGATGCCGGCTTCCTGCAGCTTTTTGATGCGGACGTGGATGGTGCCGGCCGAAACGAACAACATTTTGCCCAGTTCGGCATAGGAAATGTCGGCGTTTTGCATCAGGTGCTGGATGATCTGCACATCCAATTTGTCAATATTCAACGCGGGCGATGTGTGGGCCATTTTGGTTAAATAAATTTTATTTCGTCGCTAAAATATTAAGTTTCGTCTAAATTTTTGAAAGATTGTTTAAAATATTTTGAAGGTTTAGGGGTAAGCATTAGTTTTGTAGTCACAACAATCGACAAGCTCTTTTATACTGTGGGGTGATGAAATTTTGGCAGACATGCCCTCTTGTCTCGAGGGTGGGGATCACCGGATAAAAACAGCATAGAGCCGACCTAACCATTCTTGTTCGGCCGACCAGGATTGACCACTAAGTTTTGTGCTGCGTCTAACGGCCCCGTGGAGGTTCGACTCCTCCCCCTACAGCTTCGTTACTACGCCTTGCAGGCCACCTGCAAGGCGTTTTTGTTTTCAGCCGCCTCCAGCTTTCCTCTCCAAATTGGTATGATTGTTTTATTAACTCTCCCGTCTGGGCCGCTTTCTAAAGGAATAAAAGTGCACTTTCGTAAAAAGACGAGTGACCCTTGGAACGCCTGACTTGCTTGCCTCCTTAAAAAAAGTCAGAAGCCATGAACAAAGTTTATTTTACCTACAACGACAAGACCGTATCGGGAGACATTAAGATCAGCCTGGATAAAGAACCCCGTTTTGCCTGGTGCTACCTGGGCGACCCCGAGCTGGTGGGCGAACTGGAACAGAGCTGCATTTTCTTTGTGTGTGATAAAGGCACCTTTAAAACCCCGCACTATTATTCGCCCCGCTTCCGGCCGCTGATCGGCACCATTGAAAATGCCATCCGGGACTACCTCTCCGGCTGTGCCTGAGCAAGACCAGGGAAGGACAGGCAATAAAAAGTAACCGCCCGGGCCGGGGGAAATGATTATTTTCCACCTGCGGAACGCGATGGCCAATGGATATTTCTTTTCCTGTTAAACCTTTGCCTGTCCTTCCGGTCAGTTTTCCCTTAACGATCAACGTGCCTATGACCCAACAACTGTACAACCAACACCTGATGTGGCGGGCGGCCTTCGGCCCGGCTGCCGGTCAGCTGGAACAACTAAAATCGCTTTCTTCAAAGCAACTGTTTACCTCCCTGCGGGAAAAGTCGGCTCCCAAGCCCCTGTTCCTGGATACCGCCGATGCCTACCTGAAAGAAATGCGGGAAGGAGCCGACGGCACCCAGATGGCCAAAAAGCTCCTGGATAAGGGGGAGCGAAAGAACTTTCAGCAAAAGCATAACCAAAGCATCCGGGACCTGAACCTGGCCTGGCTGCGGCAGATGGTTTCTTCCGAAGGACAGCTCCGCGAAAAGTTGGCGCTCTTCTGGCACGGCCATTTCGCGGTCCGCGAAAAAAATATCTTTTTCCACCAGGACCTGCTGCACATCATCCGCTCCAACGCCCTGGAAAGCTTTCGCGACCTGCTGCACGCGGTCTCGAAGTCGGCTGCCATGCTGAATTTCCTCAATGCCAACCAAAACCGCAAGGGCCATCCCAATGAGAACTTTGCCCGCGAGGTGATGGAGCTCTTTACCCTGGGGCGCGGCCACTATACCGAGAACGACATCAAAGAAGCCGCCCGTGCCTTCACGGGCTGGGGCGCCAACTTCCGCGGCCAGTTCGTGTTCCGCTCCTTCCAGCACGACACGGGCTCAAAAACCTTTTTGGGTAAGACCGGCAACCTTACCGGCGAGGAAGTGCTGGACCGCCTGCTCGAACAGCAGCAGACCGCCCGCTTCATTACCCAAAAGATTTATCGCTACTTTGTCAACGACACTCCCGACAGCCAGAAGGTGGAATGGCTGGCCAAACGCTTCTATCAAAGCGATTACAACATTTCCGCCCTGATGCAGGACATCTTCACGGCCGACTGGTTTTACGATGCCGCCAACAGGGGCACCCGCATCAAGTCGCCGGTGGAGCTGCTGGTAGGCATGCGGCGGATGCTGCCGATGGCTATGGGCAACGAAGACGTGCTGCTCCTGCTGCAGCGGGTGCTGGGACAACTGCTGTTCTACCCGCCGAACGTGGCCGGCTGGCCCGGGGGCAAAAGCTGGATCGACTCCTCCTCGCTGATGCTGCGCCTGCGCCTGCCCCTGCTCTTTGGCGACAACGACGAATGGAACGTGCGCCCGAAAGCCGACGACGACAACGGCGGCATGGACCGCATGGAAGGCGAAGACATGATGGCTGCCGTCCGCCAGAAGGGCGACAGGGGCATGGGCCGGCTGGGAAAGCCCCTGCAGGTGGACATTGACTGGACCGCCCATCTCAAAGACTTCGCTGCCGTGCCGCGGGAGCAACTGGTTCCGGCGCTGGCCGGCACCCTGCTGCAGACCGGCAGTGCCAACGCCGAACTGATAAAAAGTTTTGCCGACAGCACTGCCCGCGACACCTTCATCAAATCGGCCACCCTGCGGCTTATGGGCCTGCCCGAATACCAGCTATGCTGATCTCCCCTTCCTTTCTCACTCCCTAACCCGAACGCATTTATGCTGATCAAACGCAAAGAATTTTTACAGATAGGTTCCCTGGCCACCGCTTCGTTTATGGTGCCCAAGTTTTTAAAAGCTTTTGAAGGCGAACGCCTGGTGCCTCCCGGCAACAAGGTGGTGGTGGTCCTGCAATTGAGCGGCGGCAATGACGGCCTCAATACGGTTGTCCCTTTAAGCAATGATATTTATTACCGTTCCCGTCCCCGCCTCGGCATCGAAAAAAAAGACGCGCTGCGGCTCCAGGACGAGGCGGGCCTGCACCCGGCCCTGACTGCCTTCAAGGAGGCGTATGATGATGGAGCGCTGGGCATCCTGAACAGTGTGGGTTATCCCAATCCCGACCGGTCGCACTTCCGCAGCATGGACATCTGGCAGGGTGCCAGTCACAGTAACGAATACCTCCACACCGGCTGGATCGGCCGCTACCTCGACGCCCAGTGCCGGGGCTGCGACAAACCCACACAAGCCCTGGAAATAGACGACGTCCTCAGCCTGGCGCTGAAAGGCGATCTGGTAAAAGGGCTGGCGCTGAAAGATCCCCGGCGGTTGTACGGCATCAGCAACGAACGCTTTTTCAAAGAAACGCTGCGCCAGCACGGGCCGGCGCACGACCACGACGAGCAGCCGGTGGAGTACCTCTATAAAACCATGGCGGAAACCCTGTCGTCGGCCGACTATATTTTCAAGGAATCAAGGCTGCGGCCCTCGCGGGCGCAATACCCGGCCACCGAGCTGGGAAACAGCTTCAAGACCATTGCCTCCCTGATCTTTTCGGACATCAATACAAAGGTGTACTATGTGTCGCTGGGCAGCTTCGATACGCACGTCAACCAGGCCAACCAGCAGGAGCGGCTGTTCCGCGACATGAATGCCGCTGTGGGCGCCTTTATCAGCGACCTGAAGGCGGCGGGCCGCTTCAACGACGTGCTGCTGTTTTCGTTTTCCGAGTTCGGCCGGCGGGTGGCCCAGAATGCCAGCGGCGGCACCGACCACGGAACCGCCAATAATATGTTCTTTGTCAGCGGTGGCCTGAAGCAGAAAGGCCTGCTCAACGCCCTGCCCGACCTGACCGACCTGGATGCCGGCGACCTGAAGTACCAGGTGGATTTCAAGGAAGTGTACGCAACGGTGCTGCGCAACTGGCTGGGAGCGGATGATGCCAAGATCCTGGGCCGGAAGTATGCCACCCTGGACTTTATTTAGTTCCATAGCCCCAATAGAAAAAGCATCACGCACAGGCGCGATGCTTTTTCTATAATTGGCATGCAAACGTTAACACCTTCTTTAACAAGAGAAGAAAAGCAAGTTATAAAATTCTTCCATTAAAAACAACGGTTGAGAAAAATATCCTTGAGGATGCGCAGGCGCTTGATAGCCGCTAAAAAACGGCCGCAATTAACCGACTCTTTTCCTGTTTTCTCTTGATAACGGTTTATGGTAAACTCTCCTTTCCAATACCCTATACCCCAATTAACCAATTAACCAATCCCCTCAACGTACACCTCCCATCCATTTCCGCAACACCGGCACCAGCAACAGCAGGCAGGCGCCCAGCGCCACGGAGCCCAGCCCGATCTTGCTGAGGATAGAGGCATAGTAGGGAAGGGATTGCACCGGATCGTTGACCAGGTGTTCCGGTACGCTCATAAGCGAGCCGATTTTGCCGGCCAGGAACTCGCCAATGGCGCTGGCCAGAAACCAGATGCCCATCACCATGCCCACGATCCGGGCAGGCGCCAGTTTGGTGATCATGGAAAGGCCGATGGGCGAGATGCACAATTCGCCGCAGATGATGGCCACGTAGCCCAGGGTAAAAGTGCCCAGGGAGATCAGACCCGTGTCGCTGCCGCCTTTGCAGCCCAGGTAAAAGACCAGGAAGCCCAGGCCCAGGAAAATAAACGACAGGGCGAACTTCACCGGCGTGCCGGGTTCCAGGCCCCGTTTATTCAGCCAGATCCATAGCCAGGCGGCAACCGGGCTGAGGGCGATGACCCAGAAGGGCGGCAGGAAGTTGTTGACCGACAGGGCCGGCAGCTCCACGCCGCCTACGTGCATGTCCACGTTCCGCATGGCAAAGAGGTTCAGCGCGCCGCTGTTCTGCTCGTAAAACGCCCAGAAAAGGATGGAGGAGACGATCATGACGATGGCCGCCAGCAGCTTGTAGCGGGCCACCGGCTCCAGCTTGAAGGCGGTGGAAACGATATAGACCAGCGACAGCACGCCCAGCCCCATCATGATAAAGTCCATGGCCTCGTAGGCATGAAACAGCCCGATCACCACCGGCACCACCAGCACGGAGCCGGCATAGATCAGGAGCTCCAGGCTGAGGCCCGCAAACAGCTTCCGGCCCAGGGCCTGCGGCTGTGGCGGCAGTCCGCGGTGGCCGAGCGATTTCTTGCCGGCGGTAAACACCAGCAGGCCCACGATCATGAACAGGCCTGCCAGCCCGAAGCCGTAGTGCCAGTTGATCTTCTCGCCCACATAGCCGCACAGCAGCCCGCCCAGGCAGGCCCCCAGGTTGATGCCCATGTAGAAGATTGAAAAGGCGCTGTCCTTGCGCGGGTCGTTCTCGCTATAGAGCGTGCCCACGAGGCTGGAGATATTGGGTTTGAAAAAGCCGTTGCCGCAGATGATGAAGGCCATGCCGGCAAAGAAGCTCCACCCCTGCGGGATGGCCAGCACCAGGTGGCCGATGGTCATGAGGATGCCGCCGAAGGTGATGGCTTTGCGGTAGCCCAGGAAGCGGTCGGCCAGCATGCCGCCGAACAGGGGCATGGTGTACACCAGGGCGGCATACGAGCCCAGGATGGCGTAGCCTTTGGGCTCGTCGAATTTCAGCTGGGTGACCATATATGCCAGCAGGAGGGCCTTCATGCCGTAAAAGGAAAAGCGTTCCCACATTTCGGTAAAGAACAGCAGGTAGAGTTGTTTCGGGTGGCGGTTCCCGCGAAGTGGCGGCTCCTGTTCCAGTTCTTCTACGGGGGCGGTAGTGGCATTGTATTCTTTCATAACGAGGTGGATGATTGGTTCTGAACGTAAGGAAATAAAAAAGGTGATGCGGAGCGCATCACCTTCGGAACAATTGATTAATGAATTCCGTGCATTTTCTTTTTCAGCGTCCGGTTCAGCGCCAGCATGATCAGGCCGGCCACGATGGGCAGGAAGGTAAAAATGAGGAAGAAGACCGATATGGAATATTTTTCCGTAATGCTGTCGATAAAGCTCCCGGTCAGGCCCGCCAGGAAGTTGGCGATGAAGGTGGCGATGAACCAGATGCCGAACATCAGGCCGACCATTTTCACCGGCGACAGCTTGCTGACATAGGACAGGCCCACCGGCGACAGGCACAGCTCGCCCAAGGTATGGAACAGGTAGGCGAGGATCAGCCAGGACATGCTGACCGAGGCGGTTTTGGCGCCCTGGGGGATGGTCATGCCACCGTAGGCCAGGATGGCGAAGCCCAGGCCCAGCAGAATCAGGCCGATGGCGAATTTTACGGGACCGGAGGGATTGTATTTGCTGGCCCAGACCATGGAGAAAAGGGGCGCGAAGGCAATGATGAAGAACGAGTTCAGGATGCCGAACCAGGAGGCCGGCACCTCGGCCAGGTTCTCGCTGAAGTCTCTTTTCAACATCCAGATAATGATGCCCCAGATGATGACAAAGGAAGTGCCCAGGAAGATGTTGGATAAAGCGTAGCGCTGGAAGGTCTTTTTGAAAAGATTCAGGAGCACGCCGGTCAGGATAATCATGGGCACCACCACCAGGATGGCGTTCGACCATTTGAACACCAGGGCGCTGTTGCCGGACAATTGCCGCTGGGTGTAGTCGTTGGCGAAGATGGTCATGGAGCCGCCGGCCTGTTCAAAGGCCATCCAGAAGAAGATGGTGAAAAAGGCGAAGACGCCGATGACGAAGATGCGGTCGCGGGTCACGTGCTTCGGCGTATGTTCTTCCGCCACGATCTCCCGGGTAACCGGGTTCGTATTGGCGTTCTTCTCGGCCAACTTTTCTTCCTTTTTCGGGCTCAGGCCGATGGTGCCGAAGATCTTTTGGGCAAAGGCGAATTGCAGCAGGCCAAACAGCATGAAGATGCCGGCCAGGCCGAATCCATAGCTCCAGCCCACTTTTTCACCGATATACCCGCATAGCAGGATGCCGAGGAAGGCGCCGGCATTGATGCCCATGTAGAAGATGGTATAAGCCGCGTCTTTGCGGTCCTCGTCCTTGGCATAGAGCTGGCCGACGATGGAGGAAATGTTGGGCTTGAACAGGCCGTTGCCGATAATCAGGCACACCAGGCCCAGGTAAAAAAAGAACGGCGTTTCCAGGGCCATGCTGGCGTGGCCGAGGGTCATGATGGCGGCGCCGGCGATCACGGCTTTGCGATAGCCCAGCAGCTTATCGGCGATCAGTCCGCCCAGGATCGGCGTCAGGTATACCAGGCCGGTATAGATGCCGTACAGTTGCAGGGCTTCTTTGCGTTCCCAGGCCCAGCCGCCGCCGGTCAGCGAGGTGGTCAGGAACAGGACCAGCAGGGCCCGCATACCGTAATAGCTGAAGCGTTCCCACATTTCGGTAAAAAACAGGATGAAAAGTGCCGGTGGATGACCTGCCTGTGCAGGTACTTCGTCTGCCGTAAGGGTCCGGGCGGTGGCTGTATTTCCCATAATAAAAAAATATTAATTCGTTGAAACCTTGAATCGATAATGTTTCCAAAATAAATAAAAAACGGGCCTGATGCATATTTACCGCCATCTTTAATAATCTTGCCCGACCTTCGCGGCACTTATTTTTGCTACATGAACATTTTACTATTAGGCTCCGGCGGCCGGGAACATGCCCTGGCCTGGAAAATCTCGCAGAGTAACCTGACTACCAAGCTGTTTATTGCTCCGGGCAACCCCGGCACAGCGCTGTGCGGCACCAACCTCCCGTTCTCCGCCACGGATTTTGACGCCATCAAAAAATGCTGCCTTGACGAGCACATCGGCCTGGTGGTGGTCGGCCCCGAAGAACCGCTGGTAAAAGGTATCGTAGACACCCTGAAGGCCGACGCCCGCTTCAGCGACCTGCTGATCATCGGCCCTGCGCAGGAAGCGGCCCAGCTGGAAGGCAGCAAGGCCTATGCAAAAGAGTTCATGGAGCGGCACGGTATTCCCACCGCCGCCTATAAAGAGTTTACCCAGGAGAATTTTGAAGACGGGCTGGCCTATATCCGCCAGCACCCGCTGCCCGTGGTGCTGAAAGCCGACGGCCTGGCTGCCGGCAAAGGCGTGATCATTGCCCAAAGCACCGAAGAAGCCCTGTCCGAGTTCACCCAGATGATCCGGGACGCCAAGTTCGGCGCCGCCAGCAGCAAGGTGGTGATCGAGCAGTTTTTAAGCGGCATCGAGCTGTCGGTGTTCGTGCTGACCGACGGCCGCAACTACGTGCTGCTGCCCGAAGCCAAGGACTACAAGCGCATCGGCGTCGGCGATACCGGCCTGAACACCGGTGGCATGGGCGCCGTAAGCCCCGTACCGTTTGCCAACGACGCTTTTATGCAAAAGGTGATCACTTCCGTGATCGAACCCACCGTTAAAGGACTGGAAAAAGACGGCCTCGACTACAAAGGCTTTGTGTTCTTCGGCCTCATCAAGGTAGGCGACGAGCCGTTTGTGATCGAATACAACTGCCGTATGGGCGATCCCGAGACCGAAGTGGTGATGCCCCGCCTGAAAACCGACCTGGTGCCCCTGCTGCAGGCCGCGGCCCGGCAACAGCTGGAAAGCATCCGCGTAGAGCAGGACAGCCGTTTTGCCACCACGGTGGTAGCGGTCAGCGGTGGTTATCCCGAAGAGTATAAAAAAGGTTTTGCCATCAGCGGCCTCGAAGGCGAGGTGGCCGACACGATCCTGTTCCATGCCGGCACCAAGGCCGAAGGCGACCAGATCGTCTCCAGCGGCGGACGGGTGCTGTGCGCCACGGCCCTGGCACCCACGGTAGCCGAGGCCATCGCCAAAAGCAAGGAGCGCCTGCAGCAGATCGGCTTTGAAGGCATGTACTTCCGCAGCGACATCGGCTACGAGTTCACTTCGGACAAAGCCTAAGCCGACTGCCTAAATCCTGGATTTGGGAGCATGAAAAGGAGATAGGGGATGATTTTTGATTTCATCTTCCTGCGTACCTTTTCATCCTCCCAATTTTTTTTATGGCCTCTGACGAGTTGCATTACCACGATTACCTCCAGCTGGACAAGATCCTGAATGCCCAGGAGCCCGAAGCGGCAAAGCATTCCCTGTCCGCCCATGATGAAATGCTGTTCATCATCACCCACCAGACCTACGAGCTCTGGTTCAAGGAGCTGCATTACGAGGTGGACTCCATCCTGGAAATTATGCGCCAGCCCACCCTCAACGACAATTCGCCCCTGCTGCAGACCGTCGTGCACCGCCTGGAGCGCATGGCGGTGGTGCTGCGGGTGCTCATTCACCAGATCGACGTGCTGGAAACCATGACGCCCATGGACTTCCTGGACTTCCGCGACCAGCTGCGGCCGGCCTCCGGCTTTCAGAGCTGGCAGTTCAAGCTGCTGGAAGCCAAGCTGGGACTGAAGTTTGAGCAACGCTACGGCCAGGGATACTACACCTCCCAGCTACGCCTGGAACATATAGACCTGATCAAGAATGCAGAAGGGCAACAATCCTTGCTCCAACTGGTAAACAGTTGGCTGGAGCGGGCGCCTATCCGGGAAGAGGCTTTCTGGACCCACTACAAAGACCTTTATGCCGGTAGCCTGGCCGAGGCGGAAAAACACAATATGGCCGCTTTTGAAGAAGTATTTTTCGAGCACCGTTCCGGCGACTATTCCTTATCGCCCAAAGCCTGCCGGGCGGCGCTGTTCGTGATGCTGTACCGGGGGTATCCCCTGCTGCAGCTGCCGTTCCAGCTCCTGAACAACCTGCTGGAGATCGACGAGCAGCTCAGCACCTGGCGGCACCGCCACATCAATATGGTGCGGCGCATGATCGGCACCCGCATCGGCACGGGGGGCAGCAGCGGCAAGGACTACCTGCAGGGCGCCGCCGACCGCCATTATATTTTCAAAGAGATCGCCCAGCTGACCTCCTTCCTTATCGAGCGCCGCCGGCTGCCCCAGTTGTCTAAAGAACTGGAGCAGCAACTAGGATTTGCAGGCCCGGGAGTTACTGAGTAACTACGGGGTTCTGGATGTCGTGGTAAAACAAAAAGGTCCAGCCTTCTTCCTTTCCCTGCTGCCACCACTGCTGGCGCAGCTGCAGGGCCCGGTCGGGGTTGTGGTCGTATTTCGTTTTGTACCGGATCTTCATCTGCTGCAGCTGGGGGGCTTCGTCGCCGCCGAAGAAGATGGTCTGGCCGTCTTCGCGGATCCAGAAGGCCTGGTGGTAGGGCGAATGGCCGCCGGTATGCTGGTAATAGATGTAGTCGTCGATATAACCTTCGTCGGCATGCAGGAACGCTACCTGGGGCGACATAGCAAGGGCCCGCAATTCATCGGGGATAAAGGAAGGAAAGCCGGTTTTAAAGGCAAAGTCCAGCTCCCGTTGCTGGATATAGTAGGTGGCATTGGGAAAGCTCAGCCGGTTGTGGTCCGATTCCATACAGATGCCGCCTGCATGGTCCTTGTGCAGGTGGGTCATCAGCACCTTGGTTACCTGCTCGGGCTGTACGCCGGCCCGGGCCAGGTTGGCATGGAGCTGCATGGTGTCGGTGCCGTTTTCCAAAAAACCCAGGCCGGCGTCCAGCACCAGCACATCCTGCGACGTTACTACCAGGAAGGGCTGTACTTCCACCAGCAGGCTGCCCACCGGGCGCTGCTGCAGGTCGTCTTCTTCGGGGTTGAAGGGCACGAACAACTTGGTCTTATCGATGGTAAAGGAGCCTTCGGACAGGGGAATGATGGTGCCTGGTTTCGGAAGGCCGGTCTTGGCTTTATGACTCATGGATCTTCTTTAGGTGATTATTTGAATGGATTGCAAGTTGCGCCTTTTCTGATCGTTATCTTAAAATCATTTGCCGGTCGGCATCCAGGCGGATGAGGATGAACAGCAGGATGGTAAACGTCAGCAGGGCTGTTCCGCCGTAGCTGATGAACGGCAGGGGAATGCCGATCACCGGGGCCAGGCCAATGGTCATGCACACATTGATGGTGATGTGGAAAAAGAAGACCGCCGCCACCCCGTATGCATAACACCGGCTGAAAACGCTTCGCTGGCGTTCGGCCACCATCACGATCCGGAACAGCAGGAACAGGAAGATGCCCAGCAGCGTTACCGTACCCAGGAAGCCGAATCCTTCGCCGATGGTGCAAAAGATAAAGTCGGTGCGCTGTTCCGGCACGAAGTCGTAGCGGGTTTGGGTGCCGCTGAGCAGGCCCTTGCCGGTGACACCGCCGGAACCGATGGCGATCTTCGACTGCTTTACGTTATAGTCCTGGGCGTCTTTCTTTTTCAGCGAGGCGGCGTCCAGGGCGACCGGGTGGTCGGAATAAGGGTTGTCCTTGCCGAACAGCGAATAGATGCGGTCTACCTGGTAGCCCTGCATCACTTCCTTGAAGATGAAGGGCACGGCAAAACGCTGGATGCCCACGCAAACAAACCACATCAGGACGATGGTGATCAGCAGGGACTTCCGTTTCTTGATCTGCCGCCGCATCAGGTAGGCCGCCAGGCCGGCGATCACCGTCAGGGTAATGGCCAGGACGTTGGGTTCGATAACGATGGTGGCCACGATCAGGGTGCCCAGCGAAAAGCCCACCACCAGGATCATCGGGGGCAGCCCTTCGCGGTACATCACCAAAAAGAAGGAAAAATATACCAGCGCCAGCCCCGTTTCGCTTTGCAGGATCGTCAGGATGGCCGGCGTCAGGGCAATGGCCGCAGCGATCAGCTGCGAGCGGGTTTTGGTAAAATCCGTATCCGGCCGCGACAGGTACTTGGCCAGCGCCAGGCAGACGCACACCTTGCAAAACTCCGCCGGCTGGAACTGGATGCCGCCCATGCGGATGATGGACTTGGTCCCGTGCACGTCGGTATGGAAGGGAAAGACCAGCAACAGTAAAAAGATGCCCACCGCGTACCATACGTTGGCGGTAGCCGGGAAGAACTTGCTGTCGGTAAGCAGGATAAACACCCCGATCAGGCCGGAGACGATGAAGAAATAGAATTGCTTGCTGTAATCGGGACCGAACGAAAGGAAACTGGCCAGGATAGGGTCGCCCTCGCGGTAAGTAACCGCAAAGATGGCCACGATGCCGATGGATACCAGCAACAGGTATAGCCCTACCAGCACGCCGTCAATTCCCTTGGAGATACTTACCGTGTTTTTGCTTCTGCTCATTTTATTAGGTGGTGGCTGTTTTCTTTTTAAGGCTGATTTGATTTTTGGGCTCCAGGGCTTCGGTCCGGGCGGCTACCCGCTTCTCGGGCTTGGGCTGGGAGTTGGCGGGCTTGGGCTTGGTGGTCGACGAATCTTTTTTCGGCGCCGACCGCTGGTAGAACTTCCGCAGGAAGCTGCTGTCCTTGGTGATCTTGAACCATTCCACAGCACGGGTAGAGTCGGCTATGTATTGTTCGCGGGCCAGGATGCTGGGCATGAAGTTCTTTTTGCTCAGCTCTTCGGCTTTTTTCTTGCTTTCCGGCCGCAGCGAATCGGTCAGGTATTGCTCCATCATCAGCGAGGCGATCGGCGCAGCGGCGGTGGAGCCGAAGCCGGCGTTCTCTACCACCACGGCAATGGCGATCTTGGGGTTTTCGCGGGGGGCAAAGCACACGAACATCGAGTTTTCATTCAGCTCGATCTTTTTACCGCCAATGTAGCGGAAGTTCTGGGCCGTACCGGTTTTGGCGCAGATGTTAATGCCGGGGATGGCGGCGCCGCGGGCCGTACCGGCGGTGACCACGTCCTGCATGCCCCAGATGATGGCCTCGAAGGCCTCGTCGGAAATGTGGGTCAGCACTTCGTGCTTCCGGCGGAAGGGATTCAGCAGGGCGGTATCGGACGGGCCTTCGTTATCGATGGACTTGACGATGTGCGGGGTGTAGTAATAGCCTTTATTGGCGATGATGCACATGGCATTGGCCAGCTGCAGGGGCGTAGCCGTCATCATGTCCTGGCCAATGCCAAGGGTCAGGTTGGTGCACGAGCTCCAGCTGTTGCGATATACCTTGTTGTACTTGCTGGTATCGGGAATATTGCCCTTGTCCTCGCCCGGCAGGTCGATACCGATACGGGTGCCCAGGCCGAAAGCGTTCATGTAGTCTTTCCATTTCGAATAGCCTTTTCGCACATTCCCGATCCGGGGATTGTCCACCGCCATGCGGTACACGTGGGTAAAATAGGAGTTGCAGGAGTTGGCGATGGCCCGGCGCAGGTCGGCTGCGTGGCCGCCGCCGGAGTGGGTACAGGCCGGCTTGCCGATGCCGCAGGCATAATAACGTCCGCCGCAGGGATAGCCAAAGGAGGGCGTGATGAGTCCTTCGTCCAGCGCCACCAGGCCGCCCAGGGGTTTGAAGGTGGATCCCGGCGGGTACTGTCCCTTGATGGCGCGGTTGAGCAGGGGACGCGATACGTCCAGCACAAATTTGCCGTAGGTTTTTTTGAAGTTGGAACCGGTGAGGGCGCTGGGGCTGAAGTTGGGCGCCGACACCATGGCGATGACGCCGCCTGTTTTGGGCTCGATGGCGACGGCTGCGCCCACCTTGTTCTGCATCAGCTTTTCCAGCAGCTGTTGCACGTCCACATCGATAAAGGTGCGCAGGCCGCGGCCGGCGATGGCGGCGGAGTCGAACTCGCCGTTTTCGAAATGGCCCACCAGCCGGTTCTTATGGTCCTTGATCAGGTATTGCACGCCCCGCTGTCCCATGAGGGCTTTTTCGTAAAAGGATTCGATGCCGCTGCGGCCGGCATAGTCGCCGGGCCGGTAAAAGCCGCCCGAGCGGGCGATGATGCCGGAGTCCACCTCGTTGATGTAGCCCATGAAGTGGGCGCCCACGTTAAAGGGATAGGTGCGCACCGGGCGCTCCTGCAGGTAAAAGCCCTTGCCGGCAAAGCGCCACATGTTCTCTTCGATGCGGGCATATTTTTCGGGCGACAGCAGGCTTTCAAAGGAGGAAGGGCGGTAGCGGCCGTTTTTGATGATGGCCGTTACCAGGCGTTGCCGGAATTCGGTGGTATCGATCTCCAGCAGCTGGCAGAGGTAGGCGGTGTCCACGCCCCGCACTTCGGAGGGGGTCACCACCAGGTCGTACATCAGGGTGTTGTTGACAATCGCCCGGTTGTTCCGGTCGTACACGATGCCGCGGGGCGGGTAGATGGTTTTTCGGAAAACGGCGTTCTCTTCGGCCAGCTTCTGGTACTTGCTGGAGAAGACCTGGAGGTTAACGAGCTGGGCAATAATGACGGTGAAAGTAACCAGGAAGATGATCCTGATTATATAACTCCTGGATTGGTTAAACACAGACATAATTCGATGGATGAGGGTGAAATAGGAGAGCAACCGTGTATTCTACCACAAAATTTGTTAAAGAGCTGCAGATGTACAAATGTGAAATTGTGAAAGTTTGAAAACAATTTGGTCTCGCCGGAGGCGAGACCAAATTGTTTTCAAAATGTTTAGGCGGTATTCGTTCGGAAGCGGAGCTTGCGGGGGAAGAGCAGCTCCACGATCACTACCAGCAGCATGCTGATGGCCGTGGTGGACACCACCTTGACCAGGAAGGCGAGCAGGGTGCCGAACTGGAACCATTCCAGGAATACCAGGTAAGTATGGTGCAGCAGGGTCAGGAAGAAGGCGTACACCAGGTAGGGCGACCAGCCCATGCCCCGGGGCGAGGGCTCCTTATGGGTGAATTCGGTTTTTTCCTTGGGCGACAGCAGGGTGATGATGAAGGGCCGTACGTAGGCCACCAGGATGCAGGCCGCGGTATGCAGGCCGGGGGTCATCTTGAAATAATCCAGTGACAGGCCGGTAATGAACCCGATGAACAGCAATCCCAGCCGCGGCGTGTTGTAGGGCAGCCACAACAGGAACAGGTAATAAATATAGGGAACAATAAAGCGGTGCAGGTGCGGGATCTTGTCCAGCACATACACCTGTACCAGTATAAAAATGGTTAATCGGAAAAAGTTTCTTACCAGGTCGCTCAACGGTTCGTCTTTTTTTGTTGGTCTAATTGTCGTTTGGTGTCCTCATTCAGTTTCAGTTGTTCCTCCAGTTGCAGGTTTTCCACCAGGAACACCTGTTGCACGGCATTAAAATGCACGGCGGTCCGGATTTTTAAAATATAAAAGCCGGAGGCCGGGTCGGGCTGGATGCCTGCAACCGTGCCGATCAGGAAGCCGGGCGGAAAGTTATAGGAATAAATGCTGGTGAGCACCGAATCGCCTTTTTTCACTTCCACGTCCCGGGAGATGCCCTTGAGCGACACGAAGCGCGGGTCCTCGGCGTCCCACTCGATGGTGCCGAATACGTTGGAATGCTTCAGGGAGGCCGGCACCCGGGTTTTGGTATGCAGTAGGCTCATAACCTGGCTGAAGTTGTTGCTGACATTCACTACCAGTCCCACCAGCGCCCCGTCGGAGTTCAGCACCGCCATGTTGTCGCGGATGCCGCCGCTGGCGCCCCGGTTCACCTGCAGGTAGTTCTGGTCGAAGTTGACCGAGTTGTACACCACCTTGCCTTCGCGCCACAGGTACCGTTTCACCTTTTTGGTGCTATCATTCACCCGAAGGGTGTCGGCTACCATTTTGGTGGCGGTATTGCCGGAAACGTTGTTGAGGGACAGCAGGCCCAGGAGGGAGTCGTTCATGCGGTGCACCCGCTTGTTCTCGTCCCGCAGGTGAAAGTAGTCGTCCACCTTGTCGGCCTGCTTGTTGAAGCGGCCGGTGATCTCGCTGGCAACACCCGAAAAGGCCGTGTGATGATAGCGGTTGTTGGTCACCAGCATCCACCATGCAATGAACTGCAACACTAAGAAGGTCAGGAACACAAAAAAGCGTCGGATGAAGAGAAAAATGTTGCGCATGGATGAAAGAGGTAGGGGTAAGGGGATTATGAACAAGCAGCAACCCCCGGGAGGAAGGTTGCTGCTTGTGTCGAATCACCAGTGTTTTCTTATCTCATTACAAAAGGATAGCGTTCGTAGCTTTTCAGGGCCAGGCCGGTACCCCGTACCACGCTTTTCAGCGGGTCGTCGGCCACGTGCACCGGCAGCTTGATCTTCTGGCTCAGGCGCTTGTCGAGGCCTTTCAGCAGGGCGCCGCCGCCGGTCAGGTACAGGCCACGACGGTAAATGTCGGCGGCCAGCTCGGGCGGGGTTTGTTCCAGGGCCTTCAGGATGGCTTCCTCTATTTTAAAGATGCTTTTGTCGAGGGCTTCGGCAATTTCCTGGTAGCTCACGTAGATCTGTTTGGGAATACCGGTCACCAGGTCGCGGCCGTTGACGGGGATGTCGTCCGGCGGATTTTCGAGGTCTTTCATGGCGGCGCCAATCTGGATCTTGATCTGTTCGGCGGTGCGTTCCCCGATCAGCAGGCTGTGGTAGCGGCGCAGGGCTTCCATGATGTCGGCGGTGAATTCGTCACCGGCGATGCGGATCGACTGGTCGCAGACGATACCGGCCAGGGCGATCACGGTGATGCCGGTGGTACCCCCGCCGATATCAATGATCATGTTGCCCACGGGCTCTTCCACGTCGATGCCGATACCCAGGGCGGCGGCCATCGGCTCGTGGATCAGGTATACTTCCTTGGCGCCTGCCTGTTCGGCACTGTCGCGAACCGCACGCTTCTCTACCTCGGTAATGGAGGAGGGAATGCAGATCATCATCCGCCAGGAGGGCGGAAACAGGGGCTTTTTCGGATACACCAGCTTGATCAATTCGCGGATCATCAGCTCGGCTGCGTTAAAGTCCGCAATCACTCCGTCTTTCAACGGGCGGACCGTCTTTATACTTTCGTGGGTTTTCTCGTGCATCATCAATGCACGCTTGCCCACGGCCAAAACTTCTTTTGGATTGTTACGGTTTAAGGCCACAATAGAGGGCTCATTCACTACTACTTCGTCATTATGAATAATTAGGGTATTAGCCGTGCCTAGGTCTATCGCAATTTCCTGGGTAAACCAATTAAAAAGTCCCATGCTGCTCTTAAATGATTTAAGTGTTGAAGGTTGTGTGCAAAGTTGCTGGAAATAATCCGAATTGGCAAAGTTAAAACCACGCCGGCCTATTTCGCCCTGACAACGAGCCTGCTGGATTTAAATTGCCGCGACGGCTGGTAAATTTTGCATAATTTCTTGCGGGCCGGCTTTTGGCACGGTGTTCGTTAAAAAGGGCAAAAGCAGGCACAACCGGTTATGAAACAAACGCTTTTACTGATCGCAGCTTTTCTACTTCAATATACAGCGCAGGCACAGACGGCCTATAAATCGGCCGTGGGTGTAAAGGTCTGGGACGGCGCAGGCGTTTCGTTCAAGCATTTCTTCACCGGCAACCAGGCCGGCGAACTGGTCGGGTACTTCTGGAAAAGAGGTTTCCGCCTGACAGGCCTTTACGAATTCCACGGACCTATAAACGGCGCGCCGGGCCTGTTGTGGTACGTGGGCCCGGGTGCACACCTGGGCTTTTACAATTCCAAATGGGGCCATAAAGGAACTTATGCCGGTATTGATGGTGTGATTGGTTTGGACTATAAGTTCCGCGAAGCTCCCGTCAACGTTTCGCTGGACTGGCAGCCTTTTTTTGAGTTCGGCGACGGTGTTGGTTTCAATGGGAATTTGGGCGGACTCGGGATCCGGTACACCTTTTAAGAAAACGTAGGCTATACATAGAAAGGCGATGCCCCGGGCATCGCCTTTCATTTTTTGCCCTATCCTTCCTAACTTATACCATGCCCCCGGTTTATTTCTGGAGCCATGCCCTCTTCGTTCGCTTGCTGCTTCCATTCGGGGCGGGTATCCTGCTGCAGTGGTATTACCCTTTGCCGCCCGGCTTTTTATCAGGAGTATTGACTTTTTCCTTCGCGGCCGTTTTCCTTTATTCCTTATTACCGGTGGGACCGCTGTACCGGTGGCGCACGGCCAACGGGCTGCTGGTCCACCTGCTGCTGGCTGCCGGGGGCGCCCTGCTGGTGTGGCGCGCCGATGTGCGCAACGATCCCCGCAACATCGCCCGCAGCTACCGCCCGGGCGATGGCCTGCAGGTGGTGCTTTCCGAGGTGCCGGTGGAAAAAGCGGCCTCTTTCAAAGCGCTCGCCCGCGCAGAACGGCTGGTTCACGGCGACAGCATCTTTCCCGCTACGGGCAAGGTGCTGCTGTATTTCAGCAAGGATGCCGCCATCACCCAACTGGCGCCCGGCACCCGGCTCCTCTTTCAAACGCCCCTGAAGGACATCCGCGGGCCGGGCAATCCCGGCAGCTTCGACTACCGGCGCTACTGCCTGTTCCAGGGCATTACCCACCAGGTGTTCCTGCCTGCCGGCGGGTTTGCGCTGCTGTCGCCGGCCGGGCAAAGCCGCCTGGAGGGTTTTGTCGGCAACTGCCGGCGGTGGGTGCTGTCGGTATTACAGCAATACATGCCTCCCGGCCGGGAACGGGGCCTGGCCGAGGCCCTGCTCATTGGTTATAAGAATGACCTGGAGAAAAGCCTGGTGCAGGCGTATACCCGCACCGGGGTGGTGCACATCATCGCCATATCGGGGCTGCACCTGGGATTGATCTACGCGTTGTTGCTGGGGCTTACGGGGCCGCTGAAGCGCCGGAAAGGAGGGGCGCTTTTTCGGTTATTGGTGGTCGTGGGGGGCCTGTGGCTGTTCAGTCTTCTGGCGGGGGCGCAGCCCTCGGTGCTGCGGTCAGCAGTGATGTTTACCTGCCTGGCGGTGGGCGAAGCCCTGGACCGCCGGGGCTCGGCCCTTAACACCCTGGCCCTTTCGGCTTTCCTGCTCCTGTGCTACCAGCCTTTCTGGCTGTGGGATGCCGGCTTCCAGCTGTCGTATGCCGCCGTGGCCAGCCTGCTGTTGTTTTACCGGCCGGTGGCCGGCTGGGTGTATTTTCCCAATAAAGCCATCGACCGGGGGTGGCGGCTGGTGGCGGTCACTATCGCGGCCCAGCTGCTGACCCTGCCGGTCTGCCTGTACCATTTTCACCAGTTTCCCCTGCTGTTCCTGCTGACCAACCTGTTTGCCGTTCCCTGGTCTTCTTTCATATTAATTGCGGAGATACTTCTGTGCGTCCTGTCCTTTTCCCCGCCAGTGGCCGGGGCGCTGGGTGCGGCCATAACCGCCATGATCCGCTGGATGAATATATATATTGAGCGGCTGGACCGCCTGCCCTTTGCGCTTTGGGACGGCCTGTCGCTTTCGCTGCCGCAGGCCCTGCTGCTGGCCGGCTTGGTGGGGGCCCTTGCGTATTGGCTGATGGAACAACAAAAAAGGGGGCTTTGGCTGGGGCTCTTCTGCCTGCTGGGGTTCATGGGGCTGCGCTCCTGGTCATTCGCGGCAGCGAACCGGCAGCAAAAGCTGATCGTATACAACGTGCCCCGCCTGCGGGCCATCGACCTGATCGAGGGGCGGTCGGCCCTGTTTTGGGGCGACGAGGCTCTGCTGCAAGAGGGCTTTGCCCGCAATTTCTACCTGCAGCCCTCCCGGGTGCTGCACCGGGTAGCGCAGATCGTCCCGGCTCCTGCGCATTCCCATGCCTTTAACTTTTGTGGTAAAAAAGTAGTGTTGCTCGATCCCGGCCAGCGCTTCCTTCCCCGGGCGTCGCGCCTGCCCCTGGACGTGCTGGTGGTGTCGGGCAGTCCCCGCACCGGGCCGGCGGAGCTGGCCGCCAGCTTCCTGCTGAAGCAGGTGGTGCTCGACGCCTCGGTGCCCCGCCGCAGGGCGCAGCGCTGGCAGCACGCCTGCGATTCGCTGGGCGTGGCCTGCCACGACGTGGCCGAAAAAGGAGCTTTTGAGATGACCGTGCAGTAAATTACCTTTGCGCCTCGTAAAATCTCTCTTTTCAATAAAATAATCATGAACAAGAAAATTTCTTCCGCCCTGATCTCTGTCTTTTACAAAGACGGATTGGAACCCGTAGTGCAGCAGTTAAAGCAGCAAGGCGCCACGATCTACTCGACCGGCGGCACCCAGCAATTTATAGAAAAGCTTGGCATTGAGGTCGTTCCGGTGGAAAACCTCACTACCTATCCTTCTATTTTGGGGGGAAGAGTGAAGACCCTGCACCCGGCCGTGTTCGGCGGCATCCTCGGCCGTCGCGCCAACGAAACCGACCTGCAGGAGATGAAGCAGTACAACATCCCCGAAATGGACCTGGTGATCGTAGACCTGTACCCCTTCCAGGAAACCGTGGCCCAGACCAGCGAAGAAAAACTGATTATTGAGAAAATCGATATCGGCGGCCCCTCCATGATCCGCGCCGCCGCCAAGAACTTCAGCGACGTGACCGTGATCGCCTCCAAGGACGATTACAGCAAGCTGGTAGAGATGCTGCAACAGCAGAACGGCGAAGTATCGCTGGAGCAGCGCCGCGCCTTTGCCGCCAAGGCCTTCAACATCGTGGCCGACTACGACATCGCCATCAACAACTACTTCAACCCCGAAAGCCCGCTGACCGTGCTGGGCCTGGGCGCCAAAACCGTGCTGCGCTATGGCGAGAATCCCCACCAGAAGGCCGTCTTCACCGGCAACCTGGAGGCCTGCTTCAGCCAGCTGCACGGCAAGGAAATTTCCTACAACAACCTGGTGGACATTGACGCCGCTATCGAGCTGATCAAGGAATTCCAGGAAACCACCTTCGCCATCATCAAGCACACGAATGTGTGCGGTATCTCCAGCCGGGCCACGGTGGCCGACGCCTGGAAGGACGCCCTGGCCGGCGACCCGGAAAGCGCCTTTGGCGGCGTGCTGGTAGTCAACGGCGAGGTGGATGCCGCTACCGCCGAGGCCATCAACGAGATCTTCTTCGAAGTGCTGCTGGCGCCCGCTTTCACCCCCGAAGCGCTGGAAAAGCTGAAAACCAAGAAGAACCGCATCCTCCTGCAACTGAAGAGCACCAACACCACCCCCAACGTCTATAAGAATGCCGTCAACGGCACCCTGGAGCAGGGCAAGGACGAGGGCAACTTCGAAAAATGGGAAGAAGTAGGCGGCCGTACCGCCACTGAAGCCGAGAAAAGCGACCTGGTGTTCTCGAACATCGTGTGCAAGCACCTGAAGTCCAACGCCATCGCCCTGGTAAAGAACAAACAACTGATCGGTAAGGGTTGCGGCCAGACCAGCCGGATCGACGCCCTGCGCCACGCCCTGGAAAAGGCCCGCCAGTTCAACTTCGACCTGAACGGCGCCGTTATGGCCAGCGATGCCTTCTTCCCCTTCAACGACTGCGTGCAACTGGGTCATGAAGCCGGCATTGCGGCCTTCATCCAGCCCGGCGGCTCCATCCGCGACAAGGACAGCATCGAATACTGCAAGCAGAACAACCTGGCGCTCGTTATGACGGGCTTGAGGCATTTCCGCCATTAATATAGTTCCTGAGTTTCTAAGTTCCTGAGTTTCTAAGTTCCTGAGTTCCTGAGTTGTTCTGAGGTTTCGGAGTTACCCCATTTAAGAGGCAACTCAGGAACTTAGCAACTCAGGAACTTTTTATTTGGCGACGGCGGCCACAAACTGTTCGTACGTCTGCCGCCAGCCTTCGAACTCTTTGCCGGTGCCGAGGAACTGGTTGTGCCAGAGGGTGATGAGGGTGCCATTGACCGATTTGACGCTGTTGTAGTAGTGCAGCAGTTCTTCCAGGGCTTCGGCCGGGGTGCGCTCTTCTTCGAAATAGGCGTTGGCGTCCATGAAGCAGAAGGGATACACCAGCAGGTTGGTGCTTTCTTCTTTTTGCAGGTCGTACCAGTAGAAGGGCGAGGCAATGGAGGCCCGGAAGCCGTTGACGGTGCCATAGCCCATCGAGTATTCGTGGGAAATGCCCTGGCCCATCAGGAACTGGTAGGTGTAGGGCAGCATAAAGCGCAGGTAATGCTGGCGGGAGGCGATGATGTTGCGGTGGGTAAGTTTTTCCAGCCACTTTCTTTCTTTGGGAAAGAGCGACCGCTCGTCGCCGCTGGCCCAGGAAGGGTGCAGGCCCAGGGGATATTTCTGGGCGATGGACTGGATCAGTGCCTGGAACTCGGGATTATCTATGGAAATGTTTTTGTCATAGACGCCCGCTTCCCGGGCCACCAGGAAGAAGTAGACGGGGGTAAGGTTATATTGTTGGTGCAGGAGGTCTATCCATTCGAAGGAATCGTAGGGGTCGGGCAGCTTGCCCTTCAGCACCTTGATGCGCTCATTAGCCTGGCGCCAGCGGCCTTCGAAGATATCACGAACCAGCGGCCAGAAGTTGCGTTTAAAGCCCTTGTTGCGATAGCTCCAGGCGATGTCGATATCGTAGGTGGGGATGAAGCGGAACTGGTGGGTGAAGAGCTCAAGGCCTCTGAACCTTTTTTCCAGCAGTTGCTTGAAGTCGTCCAGCCAGATGTTGATCAGCGGCTTGTCCAGGAAACCTTCCTGGAAGGCCACGGAGCTTTTGTGCGAGAAGCGTCCATACTGGTCCTTTTCGTGGGGCAGGTATTCCTCGTAGCGGCTGAGCAGGAAGAAAATGCCGGCAAAGAGGTCGAAATGCAGGTCGCCCGAAGCGGCAAAAAAGACCGTGTGGCCGTTGTACTCAAAGCATTCGGCCTTTACCTTCCGTTTTTCGCTTTCGAAAAGGAGGGCGTGCGGGTTAATGTAGAGCTCATCGTCGCTGATCCGGGTATGGGAGTAGTTGATCTTATAGTCAGCAGAGGCAATATAAGCCTGCTCGTTCGCTGTCAGCTTGAACGGGTGGTGAAAGTAATCCGCCAAAAAATTAATCACATACTGAAGCCTGGGGGTTATAGTATGACTATATACGATCACCGGAGCAATTTAATCAGTTTTCTTATTCTTTTCTCTCCAAAGCTGGCTAAAAGATTGGGGCGGGAACCGGATCTCGCCGCGGCTCTTTTTCCAGTCCGTCGCCAGTTTGTTCACCACCCAGTCCTTGACGCGGCCGGGGGCTACATCCAGCAAACTTCGGTTAAGCATGGCTGTCTTCCACAAGGTCCAGGCCACTTTTTCGGCCAGGGAGGTATAGTTCTCTTTTACCGCCTCGCGACGGTTCTCCAGCAGCAGCTCGTGCAGGTTGATTTTCACCGGGCACACTTCGGTGCAGTTGCCGCAAAGCGAAGAGGCATAGCTTAGGTGCTGCCACCCCTCCAGCCCTTTGAGGTGCGGGGTGATGACCGAGCCGATAGGGCCGCTGTAGGTGGTGCCGTAGGCATGGCCGCCGATGTTTTTATAGACCGGGCAGGCGTTGAGGCAGGCGCCGCAGCGGATGCAGCAGAGCGCTTCGCGGGTTTTGGGATTGGCCAGCAGGCGGGTGCGGCCGTTGTCGAGCAGGATTACGTACATGTCGTCGGGGCCGTCCACTTCGGGGCGCTGCCTCGGCCCGGCGATAATGGAGTTGTACACGGTGACCCTCTGGCCGGTACCATAGGTAGCCAGCAGGGGCCAGAACAGGCCCAGGTCGGACAGGGAAGGGAGCACTTTCTCGATGCCGGCGATGACGATATGGGTTTTGGGCCAGGCGCAGCTCAGGCGGGCATTGCCTTCGTTTTCGGTGATGGCCACGGCGCCGGTATCGGCAATGAGGAAGTTGGCGCCGGTGATGCCTACCTGGGCTTCGCGGTATTTTTCCCGCAGGTTTTCCCGCGCCACCTGGGTCAGCTGCACGGGGGTTAGGCCGGAGGCGGTGCCCAGCTTTTTGGCAAAGAGGCGGGCCACGTCTTCCTTGCTTTTGTGCATGGCCGGGGTAACGATATGGTAGGGCGGCTCGTTGTCGAGCTGCTGGATGTATTCACCCAGGTCGGTTTCCACGCTTTCAATCTCGTGTTCGGCCAGGAACTCGTTCAGCTTCAGCTCTTCCGTCACCATGCTTTTGCTTTTGACCAGGGTGGTGCATCCCTTCTTCCGGCAAATGTCCAGGATCAGCTGCCGCGCCTCCGCGGCCGTTTCGGCCCAGAGCACCTTGACGCCGCGGCGCGTACTGTTCTGCTCAAAGGTTTCCAGCTGGCGGTCCAGCGTTTCCAGGGCCTGCCACTTGCGGTTCTTGGCCCGTTCGCGGGCCAGGTGCAGCTGGGTGAACTGCTGCTTGCCCACGGGTACGACGGCATTGTAGCGGGCAATGTTGAAGTTGATCTTGCGACGGTGCTCCCGGTCCGTCGCCTTCACCGTGCTTTTGGCCTTAAAAGTGGAAGAGTGTTCTGACATGCGTATCTGTTTTTGATAGCGATGAATAATCCCGGGCAGCCGTTAAGGTCCTTAAAGTTAAGCTTCATGGAAATAAAAAAGAGAAAGGCAGACCCAACGGCCTGCCTTTCTCTTTTTGTATACCAATAGTTTATTTTCTTTTGGGCTTCGCAGCTTCCTTGGCTTCAAAAAAGTCATGGGCCACCTGGTCGAGCGTGTCGTAGAATTCGGGGCCGAACTTCCGCACCAGCGCTTCCTTCAGGAACTCGTAGACCGGCATTTTGAGCTTTTTGCCCAGCATGCAGCCGCATTTGCACAACACTTCCCGGGGTTCATAGTTCAGCATCGTGAACTCTTTGCTTTCGGAAACCTTGATGGGATAGAGGTGGCAGCTGATGGGCTTTTTCCATTCCAGCTTGCCGTCCCGCTGGGCCGCTTCGATGCCGCATTTGATGATGCCCTGCGCATCGCGGAAGCCGTAAGCGCAGATGCCGCCGTCGATGGTGGGGGTAACGGCACCGAACTCGTCGTCCTGCGTCGTCAGGCCCTGGCGGGCAATGGCTTCCAGCCCTTCGGGGGTCAGGTAGGGTTGAATAACGGGAAAGTTTTCGGTCAGGATCCGTACTTCCTCATCGGTGAGCGGTGCGCCGGCATCGCCTTCCTCGCAGCAGCCACCCTTGCATTTGTGCAGGTCGCACACAAATTTGGCTTCCACCACGTCGTCGCTGACCAGTACATTATCTATTGCTATCAAGGGAATGAATTTTGGGCAAAAGTAGCCCAATCTAGAGGGTTTGCCCCCAATCCGGGGAAATTTAACGAAACCGGGAAGCGGTTTACTTCCATTTTAAGGTGTTGATCAGGTGTTGCAGGTCGGCCTGGAGAAAGTTATTGACCGGCCGCAGCGAATCCTCGTTGGGCGTGGCGTCGAAATACAGGGCGCCCCGAAGGAAGTGCCGGCTGGTATCGGAGGCGAAAAACTGGTTGGCCGTGGCGGTATTCCCCTTCAGGGAAAAATAAACCCCGCTGATGCCGCCGGGCGTGCTGAACGGCCGGGGCTCGATGGACGAGGCCTTGTAGGTGTGCTGCTTATAGGAGAGGGTAAAGGCGTCGGCCACCAGGGAGTCGAACTTGTGCCGCCCGATCTCCTTATAACTTAAATAGATCTTGCCGTGGAACTGGGGAAAATAGATGTTGATCCAGTACGGGTTTTCGGGCTTCTGGTCGAAAAACAGGGTGTCCTGGATAACCTGGGCGTAGGCAGGGTACTCAAAGCTGTAGGGATAGCCCGGCTGGTTGAAGGACCGGTAGGCCTTTTGGGGCAGGTCGATCCGGAAATAGCCCCGCTGTTTGGGCGTATAGTCGCTGTTGCAGGAAAAAAAGGCCGCCAGGGACAGCAGGAGCCAGCCGTGTTTAATCTTCTTCATCTTGGAAATTGATCGTCACCTTAACGGACGTGATCCGGTTTTTATGGACTTCCAGCACGGTAAAATCAAAGTCGCCGGCGCTGATGGTCGTATTCACGGCGGGGAACTCGCCGGCGATTTCCAGCACCAGCCCGGCCAGGGAGTCGCTTTCGCCCCGCACTTCGTCAAAAGTGTCCAGGGAAAGGTTCATGGCCCGGCACATGTCGTGCAGCATGATCTTGGCGTCGACGATATAGCTGCGGTCGTCAATTTTGCGCACCACGTTCTCGTCCTCGTCGAACTCGTCACGGATGTCGCCGATGATCTCTTCCAGGATGTCTTCCATGGTGACGATGCCACTGGTGCCGCCGAACTCGTCCACCACGATGGCAAAGTGTACCCGGCGGGTCTGGAATTCCTTCAGCAGGTCCTTGATGAGCTTAGATTCCGGTACAAACATGGTCGGCCGGATAAGGGTATGCCAGTCGAAGCCGGCATCGTTGATAAAAGGCAGGATGTCCTTGGTGTTGAGCATGCCTACGATCTCGTCCATGTTCTTGTGAAACACGGGCAGGCGCGAATAGTGGAGGTCCTCGACGTTCTTTACCAGGTCGGCAAAGGAGGTTTCGTATTCCACGCCGTTCACGTCCAGGCGGAAGCGCATGATCTGGCGCACCGAGATGTTGCCGAACTTGACGATGCCTTTTAATATGTTTTTTTCCTTGTTGGTGGCTTTTTCGTTGCCCACATCGATGGCCTTGTCCAGCTCGCGCATGCTTTTGGACTGCATCTCGTGGGCACCGCTGTGCTGGCCAATGTTGTCGGCGATGGACACCATATGGGCGCTGATGCGGCGCAGCAGCAGGTGCAGGGCCTCGATGACGGCCGAGGAAATATAAGCAAAGCGCAGGTTGTTCTGGGTGGCCCATACTTTCGGCAGGATCTTGCCGATAAAGACGATCACAATGGCGATGATGACGATTTTGGCCACGATGTTGAGGTCGAGGGGGGCGCCGATGTGGATGGTGGGGAGGGCCAGCACCTGGCTCAGTAAGAAGTTGGCCAGCACGATGATGCTGATATTAAAGAAGGTGCCGCCAATGAGCAGGGAGGTGTATACGGCCTTGCGCTCCTCGAGCAGCGAGGTAATGCGCCGGGCAGCGGCATGCTGCTTGGTTTTCAGCATGTTGACATCCTTGCTTTGCAGGGAGAACAAGGCCACCTCGGCCCCCGCGGTAATAAAGCTTAACAGGATCAGTACCAGCAGCAGCACGGTAAGCAGCATGGTACTTTGCGGGTTGGCAAAAAGTAAGTTTGACGATTGCAGGAGGTTGTTAACCGACGAATAATCCAATGCCGAAAATTTGGTGAACGCTTGTTACCAGAAAGGCAGGTCGTTATGGCCTGCCCTTCGTGTGGTGCAAAAATATGGTTTATGCTATTTAAAAGGGAATATCGGGAGAAGGTTCTGTGATGGGGGCATCGGCACTGTGCATTCCTTCCATGCCCTGGTCGGAAGGCAGGGGTGTGGGGGTGGACCCTTCGACCCGTTTGTCGAGCATGATCAGATTGTCGCCGACCACTTCGGTGGCAAACTTGCGGTTGCCTTCCTTATCTTCCCAGCTGCGGGTGCGCAGCCTTCCTTCTATATATACCAGGCTGCCTTTGTGCAGGTACTTTTGGGCCAGTTCTGCCAGGCCCCTCCATAGCACTACGGTATGCCACTCTGTTTGAGAAACCAATTTGCCGGATCTGTCTTTGAAAGTTTCGGTAGTCGCCAGGGGAAATTTGGCTACCGCTATATTTCCTTCCAGGAACTGCACATCGGGATCTTTACCCAGATTCCCAATGAGCATCACTCTATTTACTCCTCTCATACATTACAATTTATCGTTTTATCAATCGCCCAAAAAGATCAACCCAGTAAATTTAATCATTTATCAAACAATTTGCCAGCAAAAAAAATAGGTAAAAATTACGCTTCCGGCACGCCTTCCAGAACCTTTTTCAGGGTTCGGGGAAAGGGATAGGCCTTCAGTTCGCTCTTTTTCACCCAGGAAACCCCGGGTAAATCGTGGGGCTGCCGCAACTGCAGGGAGGTAAAGGTGAAATGGATCAACTGGTGCGACAGGCGCTGCCGGAAGGCGGCGGGCTCCTCGTGGGGTAAAAAATGGGCTTCCGTAAGGCCATAGCTTTTTTGCAACTGGCCGAGCGCTTCGGCTGCCGTTGCTTCGGGGCCGGTTTCCACCAGCGGGAATTCATAGAGGTGTTGCCAGATGTCCCGGGCGGTGCGCTGGCGCAGGGCGAAGCGGTGGCCGGGATCGGATATTATATAATAATGGAACCAGCGCTCCCGCACCAGGGTTTGCTTCAGTTTTACGGGCAGCAGCAACTGCCGGCCGGAGAAGAAGGCCCTGCAATCCTTATTAAAAAAGCAGTCGGCGCAGTCGGGAGCGGGCTTGCACACCGTGGCGCCAAAGTCCATGATGGCCTGGTTGTATTCGGCGGCCTGTCCTTCGGGCAGGGTTTCCTGGGCCAGGCGGGCAAAGAGCTTTTTGCCTTCGGTCGTATCGCTGGGGGTATCCTCGTCGCCTATGCGCGCCAGCACGCGGAAGACATTGCCGTCCAGCACCGCATGGGGCAGGTTGTAGGCAAAGGAAGCAATGGCCGCGGCCGTGTAGGGCCCGACGCCTTTTAGTTGCAGCAGTCCGTGGAGGTCGGTAGGGAAAACGCCGCCCAGGGAGCCCGAAACATAGCGGGCGGTGGCCATCAGGTTGCGGCAGCGGGAGTAGTAGCCCAGGCCTTCCCATAATTTAAATACCTGCAGCTCGGGGGCGGCTGCCAGGTCGTGTACGGTGGGGAAGGCGGCGATGAAGCGCCGGTAATAATCAAGGCCCTGTTCTACCCGGGTTTGCTGCAGGATGATTTCGCTGAGCCAGATCCGGTAGGGATCTTTTTCCCCCTTCCAGGGCATCTGCCGGTTGTTCGCTTCGCGGTTCCACTGAAGCAGTTGTGCGGAAAATTTTTTATATGCAGAATCCTTCGGGTTTCTCACTAAATCCATGTATTTTACCTTGTCCATAAAAAAATATTCAACAAATTTTAAAGAAAATTGATTGTAGTATATTGACAATCACTATTTTTAATCTTATATTGTTAACACATAACTAAACCTTTGCTATGAGAAAAGCTGACTTAGTAAACCAGATTTCGGAAAAAACAGGTATTCCTAAAGTAGATGTGCTGGTGACCCTTGAATCCATGTTCAAAGAGATCAAAGACTCCCTCTCTAAAGGAGAAAACATTTACATCCGTGGATTTGGAAGTTTCGTGACCAAAAGGCGGGCTGCCAAGATCGGCCGCAACATCAAAAAGAACGTGGCCGTACAGATCCCCGAGCATTCGATCCCTGCCTTCAAGCCCGCGAAAGAGTTCGTTGCAGAAATAAAGAAAGTAAGTTCTGCAGAGAAAGTGGTGGCAGAAGACTAATTTTGCGAAAATTTTTTTGGTGAAGAGACCCCAGTGGATTACCGCGGCTCTGGCACTGGTAGCAGTACTGGGCCTGTACGCGGCAACAAGCAGACAGATTTTTAGCAGTAAGCAACAGCCCCCGGCCCAGGCCGAGGCCGGTGGGCATGCCCACTCCCATGAAGGACATGAGGATGCCGAGCTTTCGGTGGATACCCTCCTGGCGCGTGCCAAAGAAACCCTTACTCCCGAGCAGGCAAGCCGCCTGAATTTCCTGGAAAAAAGCATCACCCGGGGCGACGTGGCCTCCCAGCAATTGCACGTCTACCACCAGCTCGCCGGCTTCTGGCGCGACTCGGCCCGCATGTTCGAGCCGTATGCCTGGTACGCCGGTCAAGCAGCCCGGTTGGAAAATTCAGAAAAATCCCTCACCTTTGCAGCCCATTTATTTTTAGACAATCTCAGGGTGGAAGAAAATCCGGAGCTGAAGCACTGGAAAGCCCTCCAAGCCCGGGATCTGTTTGAACGGTCTTTGAAGGTAAACCCGGGAAATGATTCCTCTGAAGTTGGCTTGGGTGCCGTATACCTGTATGGCGGGATAGAATCGCCCATGACAGGTATCCAGCGCATCCGCACGGTGGTTGAAAAGCACCCCGACAATGTATACGCCCACATGACCCTGGGCCATGCATCGGTGCTCTCCGGCCAGCTGGATAAAGCAGTGGAACGGTTTAGCCGGGTAGTGGAACTGCAGCCTTCCAGCCTGGAAGCGGTCATTTCCCTGGCGGAGGTGTACGAACGCAAAGGCGAAAATGCCAATGCCATTGCCTGGTACAAGAAAAGCCTGCCGCTGGTGCCTGTCGAAGGACTGAAAAAAGAGGTGGAAAAGAGAATTGCTGAATTAAGCAAAAAATAAACTGTAACTAAATTAATAACTCAGTATGCCTTGTGGTAAAAAAAGAAAGCGTCATAAAATTGCGACGCATAAGCGTAAGAAAAGATTAAGAAAGAACCGTCACAAGAAGAAAAGTAAATAGGTTCTTTCAGAACGGTATCGGGAGCAATTTCTTGTCTCCGGTACCGTTCATTTTTGTTAACTGATTGCTTATCGCCGTTTGCACCCGCCCATAATTTGCCTCACCGCCTGCCTTTCCCTGCCTTCTATCGGCAATCGGTAAGGTTTTGGTATTTTAGCACCACAAGTAGTACATTCCTAAAGGTGTAGTAATGTGAACAAAGAATTAATAATAAATGCTGCCCCACATGGAGTGGATATAGCATTACTGGAAGACAAAAAGCTGGTTGAACTGCACAGTGAAAAAAGCGACGCCCGTTTTGCTGTGGGGGATCTGTACCTGGGAAAAGTAAAAAAATTGATTCCGGGCCTGAACGCCGCTTTTGTGGACGTAGGCTTTGAAAAGGATGCTTTTTTGCATTATACCGACTTAAGCCCTTACGCCAAATCGCTGCTCAAATTCACCCAGGTCGCCATCAACGACAAAACGCCCGGCGGCTTCAACTTCGCCGAGTTCCAGATCGAGCCCGAGATCATCAAGACCGGCAAGATCAACGAAGTGCTGAGCGGTAAGCCCAACATCCTCGTCCAGATCCTCAAAGAACCCATCGCCGCCAAAGGCCCCCGCCTGAGCTGCGAAATTTCCCTTCCCGGGAGGTTCGTAGTCCTGACGCCCTTCAACGACATCGTGGCCGTTTCCCGCAAGATCCATTCGTCGGAAGAACGCAAACGCCTGCAACGCATCATCGAATCCATCAAGTCGAAAAACTTCGGCGTCATCGTACGCACCGCGGCGGAAGGAAAAAACACCGCCGAACTGCACGAAGACCTGTCCGAACTGGTGGCTACCTGGAAGACCATCCAGGCCAACCTCCGCGGCGCCGCCCCTCCCACCAAGATCCTGAGCGAGCAAACCAAGGCCACCAGCATGCTGCGCGACCTGCTCAACGAAGATTTTAACCGCATCGTCACCAACGATAAGGCCATTTTCTCGGAAACGAAGAACTATATCCAGCGCATCGCCCCGGAAAAAGCCGATATCGTTTCCCTGCACCAGAACGGCAGCCAGCCCATTTTCGACCAGTTTGGCATTACCAAGCAGGTAAAGGCTTCCTTTGGTAAAACGGTAAACCTCAATAGCGGCGCCTACCTCATTATCGAGCATACCGAGGCCCTCCACGTAATCGATGTGAACAGCGGCTATAAGAGTGTCAGCAACAACCAGGAGCAGAACGCCCTGGAAACGAACCTCGAGGCGGCCGAAGAGATCGCCCGCCAGCTGCGGCTGCGGGATATCGGCGGCATTATCGTCGTGGACTTTATCGACATGAAGCTTCCCGATAACAAGAAGAAGCTGATGGAGAAGATGGAGGAGTTCATGAAGACCGACCGGGCGAAGCATGCCGTGCTGCCCATTTCGAAGTTCGGCCTGATGCAGATCACCCGCCAGCGGATGAAGCCGGAAATGAACATCAACACCCAGGAGGTGTGCCCGAGCTGCCAGGGAACCGGAAAAATTTCCTCCACCCTGATCCTGGAAGACGAGATCGAGAAGAACCTGAGCTACCTGTTCACCCATAAGCACCAGAACCTCACCATCGTGGTGCACCCCATCGTATTTGCCTACCTCACCAAAGGCTGGCTGTGGTCGAAGGTGGCCAAGTGGAAGCGGAAATACAACCAGAAGGTAACGGTGAAGGCCGATACCAACAGCCACATGACCGAATTCCGTTTCTTCGACCACAACGGCGAAGAGATCAAGCTGTAAGAAAAACGTTCCCCATATAGAAAAAGCCTCCCCGCTTCGGCGGGGAGGCTTTTTCTGTGAACCGCGGTGGGGTTTCAATAACCATCTTCAAAAATTTACTCCCGGTCCCGGGCGCCCAAAAACAGCATAATGTACTGTACCAGGGTCACAACGGCGGCCAGGGCGGCAACCACATAGGTCATGGCGGCCCAGAAAAGAGCGTTTTTGGCCTTGGGAAATTCGCTGGCAGTCGTCACATTGGTGGTACGCAACCAGGCAAGGGCCCGGCGGCTGGCGTCAAATTCCACCGGCAGGGTCACCACCGAAAACAACACCGACAGGGCAAACAAGGCGATACCGATCAGCAATAGGGTCGTATTACCGGAGGCTGCCATGATGACGCCGAATAGCAGCACGAAGTTCACAATGGAAGCGCTGAACTGAACGGCCGGTACCAGCTTGCTGCGCAGCGTCAGCCAGCTGTAGGCGTCGGCATGCTGCACGGCGTGGCCGGTTTCGTGGGCGGCAATAGCGGCGGCCGCCACGCTGTAGCTGCCGTAGACATCGGGGCTCAGGTTAATGGTTTTATTCAAAGGGTTGTAGTGATCGCTCAGGAAACCATCCACCGAGACCACCTGTACATCGTAGATCCCGTTTTCGCGCAGCATCTTCTCCGCCACCTCTTTGCCCGTCAGCCGGGCCTGGAGGGGAATTTTGCTATACGCGGCAAACCGGCCCTTCAGTATCATGGAAACAACCATACTGATGCCGATAAAAAGTAAGGAAACCAACATAATTGACGGTGTCATTGGCTAATATATTTTAGATAAAATGCATCAAATCTGTTACCAACCGAATTCCCCACTCAAGAAAATCTTCAGATTTAACAGATCGGCTTTCGTTTTGTCAGGTCTGCGCAAAACTGGCTCTGCGGTCTGACAGTTTTGCAGTGGGTAAAATAGGCCCATGACAAAGGATGGATTTATAATATATTGATTTTCAGTTATTTATGCGCCCAAAAATGAACGTGGAAATTTCTTAAAGGCTTCCAAAAGTTATGCACAGGGCCAAAAAATAATTTTGTTATGTGGGGCATATTTGTAATTTAGTGTCAGAATTTAATGGGTTAGTAAGTAAGGGGGTCGATCGCAAGATCGGCCCTTTTTACGTTTTTACCCCCCTTTGGGTCCGTGCTGCCCAAACAGGCCCTCCGGCCGCTTTCTCCGGGCCGGCACCCCTCAATTCTCTATAATTTTACACCATGTCGAAAGTAAAAACAGCCTTTTTTTGCCAGAACTGCGGATACGAAAGTGCCAAATGGGTGGGCAAATGTCCGGGCTGCCAGCAATGGAACACCTTTGTAGAAGAGCTCATCCAGAAAGATAACAAAAAGGGCGGCAGCGCCGACTGGCAGGAATATGCCGGCGGGGGCGCCGCTTTCAAGAAAATAGTACCCCTGCAGCAGATCCAGACCCGGGAAACGCCCCGCCTGCTGACGATAGACCCTGAGCTGAACCGGGTGCTGGGCGGCGGCATCGTACCGGGCAGCATCGTACTGGTAGCCGGGGAGCCCGGCATCGGTAAGTCGACCTTATTTTTACAGATGGGTTTGCAGCTCCGCGACCAGATCGTGCTCTACATCAGCGGCGAGGAAAGCGACCAGCAGATAAAAATGCGGGCCGACCGCCTGAAAATGGAAAACGAGAACTTTTACCTGCTGACGGAAACCTCTACCCAGACCATTTTCGCCGAGATCAAGAAGCTGAAACCTTCCCTGATCATCGTGGATTCCATCCAGACCCTGGAATCACCCTTTATCGAATCGTCGGCAGGCAGCGTGTCGCAGATCCGTGAATGCGCCGCCGAGTTCCAACAGTTTGCCAAGGAAACCAATACCCCCGTCTTCCTCATCGGCCATATTACCAAGGACGGCAGCATTGCCGGTCCCAAAATCCTCGAGCACATGGTGGATACCGTGCTGCAGTTCGAGGGCGACCGCCATTATGCTTACCGCATCCTGCGGACGCTGAAGAACCGCTTCGGCAGCACCGCCGAACTGGGCATTTACCAGATGAGCGATGCCGGCATGGCGCCCGTGCTCAATCCCAGCGAGATCCTGATCACCCAGAAAGAAGAACAGCTCAGCGGTATTTCCATTGCCGCCACTATCGAAGGCCAGCGGCCCCTGCTCATCGAGGTGCAGGCCCTGGTGAGCCAGTCGGTTTACGGCACCCCGCAGCGTACGGTGACCGGCTTCGACCTGCGGCGCCTGCAACTGCTGCTGGCGGTGCTGGAAAAACGGGGCGGCTTCCATTTCGGGGTCAAGGACGTTTTCCTCAACATCGCCGGCGGCCTGAAAGTCGAAGATCCCTCCATTGACCTGGCGGTGCTCTGCGCCCTGCTGTCGTCGTACGAAGACGTAGCCGTGCCCCACAACCTCTGCTTTGCCGGTGAGGTCGGCCTGAGCGGCGAGATCCGGGCCGTGAACCGGGTGGAACAACGCATTGCCGAAGCCGAAAAGCTGGGCTTTGAAAAGATCATCGTTTCCAAATACGGCCAGAAAGGCCTTTCCGCCCGCAAGTTCCAGATCGAAGTCGTCAGCATGGGAAGGGTGGAGGAAGTGTATAAGCACCTGTTTTAGGAATTTGGGAATTCGTTAATTGGTTAATTGGGTATTAGGAAAGGTAGAGCAAACCCATAGAAAGGATTCCGTCTCAGGAAGCCACTTCGACCTAATACCCAATTAACCAATTAACCAATTCCACGTACCTTGTACGAAAACCTTCCATTTCCTTCTTCTCCACCATAACCGACTCCCTCCTGCACCTGGTGTTCCCGCACCTGTGCGCGGGCTGCGGCAGTGACCAGCTGAGCCGGGAAAGCCTCATCTGCGTCGATTGTCTTTCTTCCCTGCCGTCCACCTACTTTCATATGCACGGCAATAACCCGGTGGAAAAGATGTTCTGGGGACGGCTGCCGGTGACCTGTGCCACGGCCCAGTATTATTTTACCAAGGATTCCGTGGTGCAGCGCCTCCTGCACCAGCTGAAGTACCGGGGCAACCGGGAGCTGGGTACCTTCCTGGGGAGGATGATGGGGCAGCAACTGGCCCAGTCCAACCGGTTCTTGTACGTGGATGCCCTGGTGCCGCTGCCGCTCTTTCCGGCCCGGGAGCGCCGGAGGGGCTACAACCAGGCGGCCCTGTTGTGTGCGGGCATCGCCGAATTTCTGCAAAAGCCCGTGCTGCCCCATGCGGTGGTCCGCAGGACGGCCACGGCCACCCAAACCCGCATGAACCGCCTGCAGCGCTGGCAGAACATGGAAAACCGCTTTGAGCTGGTGAACGGCGAAGGCCTGGAAGGTAAACACCTGCTGCTGGTGGACGACGTGGTGACCACGGGCGCCACCCTGGAAGCCTGCGGCCGCGAACTGCTGAAAGCGCCGGAGGTACGCCTGAGTATCGCCACACTTTGTTTATCTTCAACCTGAGTTTGCCTCCAGACGAATTTTTTCACCTAAGATTTTGCCCGTGAGAATTGCCGCCCTTCTTCTTTTTGCCCTGGTGCTTTTTTCCTGCCGGAAGGAATCGTTTACCACCAACCCGGATGCGCTGCTGGCCGTATCCGACGATACCCTGCATTTTGATACGGTATTTACCGCTACCGGTTCCGTTACGCAGATGGTAAAGATCTATAACGGCAACAGCAAGGGCGTCCGCCTCGGTTCCATCGAGCTGAAGGGCGGGGCTGCCTCCCCGTTCCGGCTGAATGTGAACGGGCTACCCGGTACCCGCTTTACGGACCTGGCCATTGCCCATGAGGACAGCATTTACCTATTTGTGTCGGTAAAGATCGATCCCTCTGCTGCCGCCCTGCCGTTTGTGGTCCGCGACAGCATCGAGCTCCAATACAACGGGCACACCGACTGGGTGCAGCTGGAAGCCTTTGGCCGCAATGCCCATTTCTTCCGCGCCCGCCGCATTACCGGCAACGAAACCTGGACGGCCGACCTGCCCTACGTGATCCTGGGCGGCCTGGAAGTGGCGGCCGACGCCACCCTCACCATCCGGGAGGGTTGCCGGGTGTACCTGCATGCGGATGCGCCGCTGCTGGTGAACGGCACCCTGAAAGTACAGGGCTCCGATTCGCTTCGGGTAGTGTTCACCGGCGACCGCCTGGACGACCCTTACCGCGATTTTCCCGCCAGCTGGCCGGGGCTGATATTCCTGGACGGCAGCAAGGACAACAGCCTGCAGTTTGCCGAGATCCGCAATGCCTACCAGGCCATCGTGGTCCAGAACCCTTCGGTAAACGGGGCGCCCAAGCTGCAGTTGCAGGAAACCATCATCGACAATGCCTACGATGCCGGCATCCTGGCGTCCAACGCCCACATCACCGCCCGCAACCTGCTGGTGTCCAACTGCGGCAGGAACCTGCTGCTGGTGAATGGCGGCAATTATTCGTTCGTGCATTGTACCGTAGCCTCTTATGCCAACAGCTACCTGGCCCACGACAACCCCGTGCTGATCGTTGCCGACTACCTGGACCAGGCAGGGCCCTTCCGCCCGGTGCAGGCCCTTTTTCGCAATTGCATCTTCTGGGCTGAAGGCGGACTGGTCAAAAGCGAAGCGGTGGCCCTGCGGCGCGGCAACCAGCCCTTCAACGTGCAGTTCGACCAGGTGCTGTGGAAAGTGGAAACCCCTCCGGCCAACAGCACCGTCACCGGCGCCATCAACAACCAGGCGCCGCAGTTCCGGGAAATCGATGTTTCCAAACGGAAGTTCGATTTCCGCCTGACCGAGACCTCTCCGGCTGTGAACAAGGGCACCAATGCCGGCGTCTCCATCGACCTCGACAACCATTCCCGGCCGCTGCAGGCCCCGGACCTGGGCTGTTACGAGAGCTTCTGATAGAAGCCGTTAATAAAGGTTAAAAGTCCCGGATGGAGCATAGAGACCCGGGCCCATCCGGCCGTATTTCCCTACTTTTAAATTTAGTTTCCCATTCAAAGCATTAACCCGTCAAATCAGAAGTTATGAAGACATTCCTGCTGGCAACCCTGCTGACCGCTATTGTTGCCGCCACTTCCATTTACGACTTTAAAGTGCCCGGCCTGGAAGGCGGCACCATCGACCTGAAAGCCTACAAAGGCAAAAAGATCCTGATCGTCAATACCGCTTCCAAGTGTGGCTATACCCCCCAGTACGAAGAGCTGGAAAAGCTGTACAAGCAGTATAAGGACAAGCTCGTGATCATCGGCTTTCCCGCCAACAATTTCAAAGGACAGGAGCCGGGTTCCAATGCCGAGATCAGCGAATTCTGCAAGCGCAACTACGGCGTGACCTTCCCCATGGCCGAAAAAGTATCGGTTACCGGTGACGACATCCACCCGCTCTTCCGTTACCTGACCGACGAAGCCAAAAAGATCGGCGCCGAAGAGCCCATCATCAAATGGAATTTTACCAAATTCCTCATCGACGAAAAGGGCCGCCTGGTAAAAGTGTTCCGCAGCAACGTAAAGCCCATGAGCGAGGACATTACCAGGTATTTGAATTAGCACGTATGGGGTAGAGGGAATTGGTTCATTGGTTCATTGGGAATTAGGAAGGGGTAACCTGCCGACATTTCTTCGCCGTTCATGCCACTATCTTCCTTCCCTGTAAATAATTAGAAGCCACGCCACCGCGTGGCTTTCTTTTTTGGGGCGGCCCCGTCCCTAATTCCCAATGAACCAATGAACGAATTCCCCAATTCCTCCTTTGCTCCTTTTCACATTATTGCGTAACATCGCACATGCAGTTTCAAGATGTGATTGGACAGCGGGAGGTAAAGACCCACCTGGCCGAAATGGTGCAGCAGAACCGCCTGAGCCATGCGCTCCTGTTTTTGGGAAAGGAAGGCAGCGGCGCCCTGGCCCTGGCCCTGGCCTTTGCCCAGTACCTTACCTGCCAGAAAGTGGCGGAAAGCAGTAATGCCGGTCCCTCGCTCTTTGGCGAGCCGGCAGAACCTGTATTCCTGCCCGACTCCTGCGGTGCCTGCCCCTCCTGCGTCAAGGCGGCCCAGCTCATTCACCCCGACATCCATTTCTCCTATCCGGTAGTGACCAAAAAGGCGGGCACCCCTCCTATCAGCACCGACTATATTACCGAATGGCGGGAATTCATCGGCCAGCGGCCCTACGGCAATGTGTACGACTGGCTGCAGTTTATCGGGGCCGAAAACAAGCAGGGCAACATTACCGCCCAGGAATGCAACGACATCATCCGCAAGCTGAACCTGAAAAGCTTTGAAAGCGGTTATAAAGTGCTGGTGCTGTGGCTGCCCGAATACCTGGGAAAGGAAGGCAACAAGCTGTTGAAACTGATCGAGGAGCCCCCGGCCAATACGTTGTTCATCCTGGTGGCCGAAAGCGAGGAAGGCATTTTGAATACCATTTTGTCGCGTTGCCAGCTGGTAAAAATCCCGGCCCTGGAAGCCGCCGACGTGGAGCAGGCCCTGGTAAGCCGGGGTGGCTGCAAGCCCGAGCAGGCCCGCCAGATCGCCGGTGTCAGCGAGGGCAATTACCGCGAGGCGCTGCACTTGCTTCAGCATGCCGACGAGGATTTTCACAGCCTGCTGCGCGAATGGCTGAACGCCACGGTCAAGAATGCGGTGATCGCCCAGGTAAAGTTTATTGAAGAGATCGGCCGGTTGGGGCGGGAAACGCAAAAGCAGTTTCTGCGCTATTTTACCCACCTGCTGGAGGAGGCCGTGCGCCTGCAGGCCCTGGACGGCCCGGCCGGGCAGCGCTTTCTGGAGTCCTTATCCCCCGCCGAGCAGGACTTTGCCGGCCGGCTGAACAAGCTCCTTACCCTGGAGCAGAAGGAAGCCATTGCCGCCGAGCTGGACAAAGCCGCTTATTATATCGAGCGGAACGCCAACGGCAAGATCCTGTTCCACGCCTTAACCATTAAAATTTTCCATATCATCCGCAGCAATGCGGTGATTGTGTAACCTCTCCCCCGGCTCGCCAGAGGCGAGCCGACCCCTCCCCACATAGGGAGGGGTGAGGTATCGTAGCTTCGCGGCAGAACAGAATAACAAAGGATAAAGCAAATATTTAATAGGCTTTAAAAAGCTTAAAGGCGATCAGAATCCGTATTTATGGACCCTGGCCGCCTTTTTACTGATAAAAACATTACTCCCGCGAAGCCACGCTGCTTCACCCCTCCCTATGTGGGGAGGGGTCGGCTCGCCTCTGGCGAGCCGGGGGAGAGGTTACACCGCGCTGAACAGCGAACCGGTGCCGCCCAGGGCGGGCGGGGTCTTGCCCAGGTGCTCGTAGGCCTTGCCGGTGGCTTCGCGGCCGCGGGGTGTGCGCTTGATAAAGCCTTCCTGGATCAGGAAGGGCTCGTACACTTCTTCCAGCGTGCCGGACTCTTCGCCCACGGCGGTGGCGATGGTGGTAATGCCCACGGGGCCGCCCTTGAACTTATCGATAATGGCCGAAAGGATGCGGTTGTCCATTTCGTCCAGGCCGTGGTTGTCCACGTTCAGGGCCCGAAGGGAGTGCTGGGTAATGCCCAGGTCGATCTGGTTGTCGTTCAGCACTTGGGCGAAGTCGCGTACGCGGCGCAGCAGGCCGTTGGCGATCCGCGGCGTACCGCGGCTGCGGCGGGCGATCTCGCCGGCGGCGTCAGGGGTGATGGACACCTTCAGGATCTCCGCCGCCCGCAGGATGATCTTTTTCAGCGTGTTGGCATCGTAATACTCCAGCCGCGACTTGATGGCGAAGCGGGAGAGCAGGGGCGCCGTCAGCAGGCCGCTGCGGGTGGTGGCGCCGATGAGGGTAAAGGGATTCAGGTTGATCTGGATGCTCCGGGCATTGGGGCCGCTGTCGATCATGATGTCGATGCGGTAGTCCTCCATGGCCGAATACAGGTATTCCTCCACCACCGTGCTCAGCCGGTGGATTTCGTCGATGAACAGTACGTCCTTCGGACCGAGGCTGGTGAGCAGGCCGGCCAGGTCGCCGGGCTTTTCGATCACCGGCCCCGAGGTTTCCTTGATGTTCACCCCCAGCTCGTTGGCCACGATGCGGCTCAGGGTGGTCTTTCCCAGGCCGGGAGGGCCGTGGAACAGCACATGGTCCAGCGCTTCGCCGCGCAGCTTGGCCGCCCGGATAAAGATCACCAGGTTTTCGATGATCTGCTGCTGGCCCGAAAATTCCGCGATCTGGCCCGGCCGGATATTGTTCTCAAACTCCTTGTCAGCCGAGGTGAGCGGGGCTTTTTCTGTATTTAAGTTCGGATTTGCCATAATTCTTCAGTCGGTAAAGCTACGTTTTTTGCCAAAAAAGTTAGCAATCAAATTGTTATACTTCCCTGGCGTTCTTTCCCTCTTTATCGCTTAGATTAGAAGTAAATTTTTGCGTATGAAGATAGGCGTTTTAGGTACTGGCGTGGTCGGGAAGTCCATTGCTTCGGCCCTGGTGAAACAAAAGCACCTGGTACGGCTGGGCAGCCGGTCGGCCACCAATGCAAAGGCGGAAGCCTGGCTGCAGGAGTCCGGCGATTATGCCTCCATCGGCGACTTCGACGATGCGGCCGCCTTCGGCGACCTGCTGTTCTTTTGCCTCAACGGCGAGTATGCGCTGGACGTGGCCGGCCGGCTGGACCGGGACAGCGTGCATGGAAAGGTGATCATCGACACCACCAATCCCCTGGACTTTACCCGCGGCCTGCCGCCCCGCATCCTGGAAGGGCTGGGCAACGGCAACTCGCTGGGCGAGGAGCTGCAGCGGGCCCTGCCGGGCTCCTTCGTCGTAAAAGCCCTCAATACGGTGAACCACGAGCTGATGGTGGATGCCCGCCTGGTCAACAAGGGCGAGCACAACCTCTTTATCTGCGGGAACAATGCCGAGGCCAAGAACAAGGTAAAGCATTTTTTGGTGGATAACTTCCGCTGGAAAGCCGACCGCCTGGTGGACCTGGGGCCCATCGAGGCTTCCCGGGTTACGGAGGCGTTCGTTCCTTTCTGGGTGTCCATCTGGCAGCACCTCGGCACGCCCCTATTTAATTTTAAGATCGTGCGGTAACGGTTTTTTCACTCCCTTGCGAAGGGCATCAGTTGCAGGATCAGGTCGGGGTCGGGGCAGTTGGCCAGCCAGGCTGCGCGTTCGCTGAAGGCGCAGACGCCGGGATAGTCGCCGCTGCGGCCCTGGAGGTTCTTAATAATCTGGAAATGCAGGTGCGGCGGCCAGTTGCCGTTTTCCTGGGGAATGCCGAATTCGGCAAACACGTCGCCCCGTTCCATTTGCTGGCCCTCGCGGAGGTCGCGCAGGGAGTTCAGGCTCAGGTGGCCGTAGAGGGTGAAAAAGCTGTGGTCTTCGAGGCGGTGGCTCAGGATGATGGTGCCGCCGTAGTCGCCGTAGGCATGGTTGAAGGCAAAGCTGTGCACCACGCCAAAGAGGGGCGCCCGTACCGGCGTCAGGGGTTTGCCCCAGATGTCGATGCCCAGGTGAAAGCGGCGGGGTTCGCCCGCTTCGCCCCCTGCCGGTGCGGCCTCGCTGAACAGGGCGCTGCGCTGGTAGATGGTGCGGTGCTCGCCGTAGCCGCCAATGCCGTAGCGGGCGCCGGAAGCCTGGAGCTTTGTCTGAATATAATGGGAAAAACGCTGGGTGTCGTTGAAGATATCTTCGCTCAGTTCGGTATTGCTTTGGGAGAAGTCGAACCGTTGCAGCTTGTCGGTCGCCGCATCGAAGGGCACCACCGGGTGATACGGCTGGTGCTGTTGCAGCAGGGTTTCCAGAGAGGAATTTTCAGCCATGGAGGAAAGGTAAGAAATTCTGAAAGACCTCCGGCTGTTAGAATAGACCTGGCAGGTTTTTAAAACCTGCCAGGTCTTCTGTTTTCTTATACCACGATGTTGATCATTTTATTTTTTACATAAATGATCTTCTTGGGTTGCTTGCCTTCGAGCCAGCGTTGCACGGCGGCATTTTCCAGCACGATAGCTTCCACCTGCTGCTGCGTGGCATTCAGGTCGAGCACGATCTGTGTGCGGGTTTTACCGTTGATGGAAATGGGGTATTCCTTGGAAGTTTCCACCAGGTGCCGCTCCTCGAATTTCGGGAAGGCGGCGTCCAGCACCGAACCTTCATTGCCCAGCAGGTGCCAGAGTTCTTCGCAGATGTGCGGGGCAAAGGGCGTCAGCAGCACCAGCACCGGCTGCAGGAGCTCCCGCTTGTGGCATTTGAGGTCGTTCAGGTCGTTCACGCACATCATGAAGGCGCTCACGGCCGTATTGAAGGAGAAGCGCTCGGTATCGTCCTCGATCTTTTTGATGGTGCGGTGCAGCACTTTCAGTTCGGCGGGCGTGGCTTTTTCGTCCGTGACGATCAGCCCTTTCTCTTCGTCGGCAAACAGGCGCCACAGCTTTTTCAAAAAGCGGTGCACGCCCTCGATGCCCTTGGTATCCCAGGGTTTGCTCAGTTCCACGGGACCCAGGAACATTTCGTACATGCGGAACGTGTCGGCCCCGAATTTCTCCACGATCATGTCGGGGTTGACGGTATTGAGCTTGCTCTTGCTCATTTTCTCCACTTCGGCGCCGCAGATGTAGCGGCCGGCGCCTTCCTCGTCGTCGGTCAGGGAGGAAGTGGAGCCGTATTCCAAAATAAATTCGGCGTCGGCGTATTCGGGCTTGGACTTGCGGAAGGCTTCCACGTCCAGGTCCAGGCCGTCGACGATGTTCACGTCTGCGTGGATGCGGTCGGTCTCGTACTGGTCGGCCAGGCCGGCGGATACGAACTGGTTGGTGCCGCGTACCCGGTACACGAAGCGGGAAGAGCCCTGGATCATGCCCTGGTTCAGCAGTTTTTTGAACGGCTCGTCGAAGGAGATGTGGCCCAGGTCGTACAGGGCTTTGGTCCACATGCGGCTGTAGAGCAGGTGGCCGACGGCGTGCTCGGTGCCGCCCACGTACAGGTCTACCTGGTTCCAGTAGTCGCTCACCTTGCGGTCGCAGAAGGCCGCATCGTTGTGGGGGTCCATGTAGCGCAGGAAGTACCAGGAGGAGCCGGCATAGCCGGGCATGGTGTTCGTTTCCAGCTCGCGGGCCGTCCATTCGGAGATATTGGCCAGCGGGCCTTCGCCTTCGGGGCCGGGCTTATAGCTTTCCACGTGGGGCAGCTCCAGGGGCAGCTCGTCTTCGTTGAGGGGGTAGGCAATGCCGTCCTTCCAGGTAATGGGAAAGGGTTCGCCCCAGTAGCGCTGGCGGCTGAAGGCGGCGTCGCGCATCTTGAAGTTCACCTTGCGCTTGCCGATGCCCAGTTCTTCTACTTTTTCGATCACTTTTTCAATGGCCTGGCGCATGGGCGTGCCGTTGAGGAAGCCGCTGTTTTCCAGGATGGCATCCTTGGTGGGGTTGGCCTCCTGGCCATCGTAGTAGTCGCCGATGATGTTGGTGATGGGCAGGTGGAAGTGGCGGGCGAACTTGTGGTCGCGTTCGTCGCCGCAGGGCACGGCCATGATGGCGCCGGTGCCGTAGCCGGCCAGTACGTATTCGGAGATCCAGATGGGGATGGGCCGCTGGTCAAAGGGGTTGAGGGCGTAGGCGCCGGTAAACACGCCGGAGATCTTTTTCTCTGCCATGCGTTCCCGTTCGCTGCGGCTTTTTACAAAGGCGATGTAGTCTTCCACGGCCTTGCGCTGGTCGGCGGTGGTGATCTGCTCCACCAGCTCGTGCTCGGGGGCTACTACCATAAAGTCCACGCCGAAGATGGTGTCGGGGCGGGTGGTGTATACACGCAGCTGCTGGTCGTGTCCCTTGATGGCGAAGTCGATCTCGGCGCCGGAGCTTTTGCCGATCCAGTTGGTTTGCATTTCCTTCATGGCGTCGCTGAAGTCCACGGTCTGCAGGCCTTGGAGCAGGCGGTCGGCGTACTCGGTGATGCGGAGGTACCACTGGCGCAGCTTTTTCTTCACCACGGGGTGGCCGCCGCGTTCGCTGAAGCCGTTGATCACTTCGTCGTTGGCCAGCACGGTGCCCAGGGCCTCGCACCAGTTCACTTCGCCGTAACCGCAGTAGGCGAGGCGGTATTCCATCAGGATGGCCTGCTGCGTTTTTTCGTCAAAGGCTTTCCAAGCTTCGGCGGTAAACGTAACCGAGGAGGTGCCGGTCTCGCCTGAGGCGAGATGGAATTGGGAGTTGGGAATGGGGTGGTGGACGTTGCCTTCCTGTTCAAAAATGTTTACCAGGCCGTCGATGGGTTCGGCTTTCTTTGCCTGGCGGTTGAACCAGCTTTTAAATAATTGCAGAAAAATCCATTGGGTCCAGCGGTAGTACCGGGCGTCGGAGGTATTCACCTCGCGGCTCCAGTCGAAGCAGAAGCCGATCTTATCGAGCTGGCTGCGGAAGGTCTGGATGTTTTTGGCGGTGCTGACGGCGGGGTGGATGCCGTGTTCGAGGGCGTATTGTTCGGCGGGCAGGCCGAAGGCGTCGTAGCCCATAGGGTGCAGGACGTTAAAGCCTTTGAGGCGTTTGTAACGGGCAAAGATATCCGAGGCGATATATCCCAGGGGATGCCCTACGTGCAGGCCGGCCCCGCTGGGGTAGGGAAACATGTCCAGCACATAATATTTCGGCTTGTCTGTAGCGTTCGACACACGGTAGACCCCGTTATCGGTCCATTGCCGCTGCCATTTCTGTTCAATTTCCCTGAAGTTGTATTCCATTGCTCTGGAGGTTTATCGTTTTGAGTTCTTGTTCCGGTCCTGTGGGGCCGGGAACGCAGTTTAGCGTTTTTTTAAGATTTCGAAGCCTTGCCGGGCAACATCCCGACGCCTTTTTTGCGTTCTGGGGGGAGCCTGCGCCTGTTGCCGCCCGGCCGGGCAGGGCTGCAAAAATAGTCGAATCCGCCCTATCAGAGGCGGGTAAAGGATTTTGCAGCCGCTGCCGGGGTGTAGCTGCAAACCTCTATTTTTGTTCACTTTTAAAACCCTAAGCATGACGCAGTCAGGAAAATCTTCTTCGCAACGCGGCAAACCCTCCTATTTTATGTCCATCCTGGGGGTGACCCTCGTATTGTTCCTCCTGGGCATTATGGGCTGGCTGACCATCAATTCCCAGAAGCTGATCCAGTATTTCAAGGAAAGCGTGGAAGTGCAGGTGTTCCTGCGGCCCAACATCGCCGATACCAGCCGGCAGAATCTTCAGAGCTACATTGCTTCCCAGCCGTACACCAAGGCCCTTAAATATACCGACAAGGAAACCGCCAAGCAGGAATGGCTGAAAAGCGGCGGCGAGGATTTTACCGAATTTTTGGAAAACAGCCTGCTGCCCACCAGCATCGACTTTACCCTGAAGGCCGATTTCGTGGATTCCAGCCGGCTGACGGCCATCAAAACCGACCTTTCCCGCTTCCCGGCCGTGGACGAGGTGAAATACCCCACCGCCGTGGTCGGCAAGATGCAGCGCAACTTCAACCTCATCAGCCTGGTGCTGGCCGGCGTGGCCATCCTCATTGCCCTGCTGGTGATCGTGCTGATCGACAATACCATCCGCCTGGCCATGTTCAGCAACCGCTTCCTCATCAAAACCATGCAAATGGTGGGCGCCACCCGCTGGTTCATCACCAAGCCCCTGAACATCCGGGCCATCGTCAACGGGGCCCTGAGCGCCGTTATCGCCATTATCCTGGTGTACGTGGTGGTGCAGGTGGCCGAGCACCTGCTGCCCGACCTGAAGGCCCTCCGCGACAATCGCCTGCTGGTGTTCATGTTCCTGGGCCTGATCATCATCGGCATCACCATCACCCTTTTCAGTACCTACCGCAGCGCGCTGAAGTACCTGAGAATGAAGCTGGACGAACTTTATTAGTGGTGGTTCGCGGACGACAAACCACAAACCACAAACTTTCCTTTACTTTGCCCGTCTTTATTTATTAATACACATGAAAGCGACAAGAACCTATTCTGCCGTTCAAAAGGAACCGGTGGCCCATCGTACGGATACGCCCCTGTTCGATAAAAGCAACAAGATCTGGATGCTGGCCGGCGCCGTGGTCATGATCCTCGGCTTTTTGATGATGGCCGGCGGCCGCAGCGACAACCCCCAGGTGTTCGAGCCCGGGCAGGTGTACAGCACCACCCGCATCACCCTGGCCCCTATTGTGATCCTTGCCGGCCTGGTCATTGAAATTTTTGCCATTTTCCGCCATCCCAAAGCATAAATATTCCGGATGTCGTCTCGCCTGAGGCGAGACGACATCCGGAATTCTTTTTCCGATGAACATCATTGAAGCTATTATTATTGCCGTTGTTGAAGGCCTGACCGAGTTTTTGCCCATTTCCTCCACCGGCCACATGATCATCACCTCCTCCTTGCTGGGGGTAGGGAAGGATGAATTTACCAAGGTCTTCGAGGTGGCCATCCAGCTGGGTGCCATCCTGGCGGTGGTGGTGCTGTACTGGCGCCGGTTTTTCGACTTCAGCCGCTGGCAGTTTTATATTAAGCTGATCATCGGGGTGATCCCGGCCCTGTTGCTGGGCTATTTGTTCAACGACGCCATCGAGGCCTTTATGGAAAGCCCCACCACCGTGGCCGTGGCCATGCTGGCCGGCGGGGTGGTGCTGCTGTTCATCGACAGCGTGTTCAAGCACCAGCCGGTGAAGTCCGAGGACCAGATCAGCTACGGCAAGGCCTTCCTGATCGGCTGCTGGCAGGTGATCTCGATGATCCCGGGCGTCAGCCGCAGCGCGGCCACCATCATCGGCGGCATGCAACAGAAGCTCACCCGCAGCCTGGCGGCCGAATTCTCCTTCTTCCTGGCCGTTCCCACCATGTTTGCCGCTTCGGCCTACTCCCTCTTCCTGAAAAAGTGGGACGGCAGCGGCGTGGAAAAACGGGGTTATGAGCTGATCACCGAGTCGACGCAGAACATCACCGCCTTTATCGTGGGCAACCTGGTGGCCTTCGTAGTGGCCATTCTCGCCATCCGCTTTTTCATCAACTTCCTGAAGCAATACGGTTTCCGGGTGTTCGGCGCCTACCGCATCATTGCCGGCCTCATCCTGCTGGTGCTGATTTATACAGGTTTTCTGAAGTAGGGCGATGAAGGGACAATGGTGATTGTCCCTTATTTTTATCCCCTACAACCACCAACATGCAAACCGCCTCCAAAAAGATCGTCACCGGCTGGGCGATGTACGACTGGGCCAACAGCGCCTATTCGCTCATTATTACGTCCGCCATCTTCCCGGCTTATTATACGGCCATCGCCCCGCAGCAGGTGCTGTTCGCCGGCCGCACCTTCGACCGCTCCGTGCTGGCCTCCTACGCCATCTCCCTTTCGTTCCTGGTCATTGCGCTGCTGTCGCCTATCCTATCCTCCATCGCCGATTACAAGGGCAATAAAAAGCGGTTCATGCAATTCTTTTGCTACCTGGGCTCCCTGGCCTGTATCGGGCTGACTTTTTTGACAAAAGAAAATATTCCTTTCGGCATCGTCTGTTCCATCTTTGGTTCCATCGGTTACTGCGGCAGCATCGTGTTTTACAACGCCTACCTGCCCGAGATCGCCGCCCCCGAAGACCAGGACCGCATCAGCGCCCGGGGCTTTTCCCTGGGGTATTTCGGCAGCGTGCTGCTGATGATCGTATGCCTGGCCGTGATCATTGCCAACGACAGCATGGGCCTGGGCTGGGGCGCCTGGCCGGCACGGCTCTCGTTTTTGGCCGTGGGGCTCTGGTGGGCCGGCTTTGCACAAATTACCTTCCGCAGGCTCCCGTCCTCCGTGCCCTCGCAGCAGCACCCCGAGCACAACGTGCTGGTCAACGGCTTCTACGAGCTGCGCAAGGTATGGCGCCAGCTGCAGCACCACCCCGAGACCAAGCGGTTCCTGCGTTCGTTTTTCTTCTACAACATGGGGGTGCAGACGGTGATGTACCTGGCTACCTATTTCGCTTCCGACGAACTGAAGATGGAATCCACCCAGCTGATCCTGACGGTGCTGATCATCCAGTTGGTGGCCATAGCGGGCGCCATGCTGTTTTCGCGCCTGTCCGAGCGCTTCGGCAACATTGCCACCCTCGGCGTCATCATCCTGGTGTGGATCGGCATCTGCATTTCGGCTTATTATATACATACGGCCAACCAGTTTTTCCTGCTGGCATTCTTCGTGGGGCTGGTGATGGGCGGCATCCAGTCGCTGTCGCGGTCCACCTATTCGAAGCTGCTGCCGCCGACAAAGGACACGGCTTCTTTTTTCAGCTTTTATGATGTCTGCGACAAGGTAGGCACGGTGCTGGGCACCCTGGCGTTCGGCTACGTGGCGGAGTCGCTGGGCGGCATGCGCAACTCGGTGCTGGCCCTGATGGTGTTTTTTATTGCCGGCGGCGTGCTGCTGCTGTTTGTTGACATGAAACGTAAAAATGTTATAGCCATATGAACCTGTATACCATCGATACCGAACTGTTCAAGCTGGATGGCGGCGCCATGTTTGGCGTGGTGCCCAAAGTTTTGTGGAACAAGGTGAACCCCGCCGACGAGAACAACCTCACGACCTGGGCTATGCGCTGCCTGCTGATCGAGGACGAAGGCCGCCTGATCCTTATCGACAACGGCCTGGGCAACAAGCAAAGCGAAAAATTCTTCAGCTACTACTACCTCCATGGCGATGCCACGCTGGAGAAGTCGCTGGCAAAACATGGCTTCCACCGCGACGACATTACCGACGTGATCCTCACCCACCTGCACTTCGACCACTGCGGCGGATCGGTGGTGCGCGAAGGCGACCGCCTGCTGCCCGCCTTTAAGAATGCCACCTACTGGAGCAATGAAAAGCACTGGGAGTGGGCCGTGCATCCCAACGAGCGGGAAAAGGCTTCCTTTTTAAAAGAAAACATCCTGCCCCTGCAGGAAAGCGGCCAACTGCAATTTATTCCTACGCCCGAAGGCGCCCGGGGGGACAGGCTGCCCGAGTCGCCTTTTAGCCAAAACGTGTCGCTGCGCTTTGTCAGCGGCCATACCGAAAGCATGATGCTGCCCCAGATCCGCTACAAGGACAAAACCCTTGTATACATGGCCGACCTGTTGCCCTCGGTGCCGCACATCATGATGCCGTGGGTGATGGCCTACGATATGTTTCCGCTGACGACGCTGCACGAGAAAAAGGTTTTTCTCGACGAGGCGCTGGCCAACGACTACGTCCTGTATTTCGAGCACGACCCGAAGATCGAGTGCTGCAGCCTGAAGCAGACCGACCGGGGCATCCGGGAGGCCGAAACCTTCCGCCTGGACGAGATCTAGGTGGAAGGGATGGTTCCAAGGAAAAAAACCGGAACTTTAGGAACCGCAATTATCTTTTTTTATGGCACATCCAGCAGTAAAAAACTACATCACAGCCCAGGAATACCTGGAACAGGAACGGGCCGCTACCGAAAAGCATGAGTATTACCAGGGAGAGGTGTTCGCCATGTCCGGCGCGCGCCTGCAGCACAACCGGATTCAGATGAATTTCACCGGGGAAGCGAGAATTCGGTTAAGAGGCAAGTCCTGCGAGGTTTTTGGCAGCGACCTGCGGGTGCATATCCCCGCCAATACCCTGTTTACCTACCCCGATGCCGTTATTGTCTGCGGCAAGCCCGAACTGCTGGACGAAGCATTCGATACGCTGCTGAACCCGGTAGTGATTGTGGAAATCCTTTCCCGCTCCACCCAAAGCTATGACCGGGGCGACAAGTTCATGTTGTACCGGGCCATCCCTTCCCTGAAGGAATATGTGATGATCGATTCGGAAAGCATTGGAATCGAGCACTACAGCCGGCAGGAGGACGGTACCTGGTTGTTTGCGGAAACCAAAGATCCCGCCTCCGTGCTACAACTGCTCAGCTTGGGAATCTCTTTTCCCATTTCGCTCTTGTACGAAGGCGTAGAGCTGTAGCAGCAAAGGTCACCACCGGCCTTTTCCTTACTTCGTACCTCGTACTTCCCACTTCGTACTTACTCCTTAATAGACTTCGATCACAAAAGGAAATACATTATAGCCTTCATTGCCGTCGACCAGCACCCGCACCTTCAGCAGGATCAGGCAGCCGGAGCTGCAGTCGATGGACTCCGGAACCGGGATAGACGCCCGGCCCAGGTCGGCATTGCCGCAGGGCCCATCGTTTTTCTTTGACTGGTCGCCGGCCAGGATCTCGCCGATCAGCCCGTCCTTCAGGTAGGCCTGCAGCGTACCGTACTTGGTCTGCACCTGGAACTGCTCGTCCAGTATGGCGGGGTTCTTACAGCCTTTCATGATCGTGTGTTTCAGGGGCTGCCAGGGGCCGTCCTGCAGCGAATATTCCGCCTTGCCAATGCGGCTGGACCCGTCCGGCTTCAGCAGGGTGAAGGAATAAGATCCTTTTTGGGGCCTGCCCTTCGGGGCGATGTAGGACTGCTGGCCTATGGTCACTTCGAGGTTCTCGTCCTCCCCCTGATGGATCAATTCCGCCCGGATCATGACGGACTGGGCCACTTCAACAGGATAGTGGCCATCCAGCAGGTCTTCACGGCTGCAGCCGGGCACGGAAAGGGCAAACAGGATCAGGAATACAAAACGGGTAAATGTTCTTTTCATAATGGTATATTTTATGGCCTTAATGCGGATGAAAAAGCGCTACAGGAATCGGCGTTTTGCGAGGCCATCACAGGAAGTGGAGTGAGCGGAAAGGAAATTTGAAAGCCGGGAACAGGGCGCCGGCTCCTTCCTGTACTTCCAACTTCGTACCCAATATTCCGGTCCGGGTACTTTGTTTTTGATTTGTTAAAAAAATTTTAGACGAACGCACATTTGTTCTATCTTAGAAACGATGAACGCTTGCCAATGATTTTCATTCAATTAGTACAGGGCCGGACTTTAGTGCATATTGTAGGAAAAAATGCTGTGTAGTTAACCGCCACTATTCAGAAGCTGTACTTAGCACAAAGCCAACGTTTTCAGCCATGTTGCCCCTAACCGATAGGAGGGGCCGGCCGGTGAAACCGTTATTCCATAACGGCCAGCCGGGCTGATGTTCATTTATAGTCATCTTTTGGAAATACGAAGGCGTTACCGCCTGCACAGGGGCTGATGCCCGTCCGACCTGTCCGGGATAGGATCGACGGTACCGGTTGCAGAACATTTCATTTCTAATCAATAAAAGTAGTCTATGGTAAAACAAACATGGGGAAGTTCTATCCTTCGGAGATCCGGCGCCAGCAAACGGGCGGGGACCAGGGGGCTTTCCGTTTTTTTTCTCCTGTTAGGCCTTCAGGCTGCCGCCCATGCCTCCGGTAGCGACCCTGCAGGAGCGGCGGCAAAGGAAGGATGGGAACATGCCCCGGATTACCGTTTTTTCCAGGCGGATACCACTATACGCGGAAAGGTCACCAACAAGCAGGGAGAACCCCTGTCCGGCGTGTCGGTAGTGGTAAAAGGAACGAAGAATGGCACTGTAACCAACGGCCTGGGCGAGTTCAGCCTCCCGGGCGTCCATAAAAACGCTACCCTGGTGGTTTCCAATGTGGGCTTTGTCTTGCAGGAATTCCGGCTGGAACCGGGGCAGCGCACCCTGTCGGTGACGCTGCAGGAAGAAGCAGGCTCCCTGCAGGATGTGGTGGTGACCGGCTTTCAGCGCATCGACCGCAGCAAGTTTACCGGTGCGGCCACTAAATTGAACATCGACCAGGTGAAAACCGACGGTGTCATCGATGTCAGCCGCATGCTGGAAGGCCGGGCCGCCGGCGTGTCCGTTCAAAACGTTTCGGGCACCTTCGGCGCAGCGCCTAAGGTACGCATCCGCGGCGCTACCTCCATCACGGGTGAGAACAAGCCCCTGTGGGTGATCGACGGCGTGGTGCTGGAAGATATCGTCAACATTTCCAACGACCAGCTCTCCTCCGGCGACCCCAATACGCTGCTGGGTTCGGCCGTAGCCGGCCTCAACGCCAACGACATCGAAAGCTTCGACATCCTCAAGGACGCGGCAGCCACCGCCCTGTATGGCGCCCGGGCCATGAACGGGGTGATCGTGATCACCACCAAACGCGGAAAGGTGGGCAAGCCGGTGGTGAACTATACCGGCAACTTTACCGCCCAGCTGAAACCTTCCTACAACAACTACGACATCATGAACTCGGCCGACCAGATGTCGGTCTATGCCGAACTGGAGCGGAAAGGCTACCTGCCGGTATCCGACCTGGCCGTGGCCCCCAATACGGGCGTTTACGGCAAGCTGGCCGATATGCTCGATTCGCTGAAGAGCGATGGCACCTTTGCCGTCGAAAATACGCCGGAAGCCAGGGCCGCCTTCCTGAGCCGCTATGCCCGGGCCAATACCGACTGGTTCGACATCCTGTTCCGCAATTCGCTGCAGCAGGAGCACTCCCTGAGCATCTCATCGGGTAACGACAAGGCGCAATCGTATTTTTCGACTTCCTTTTATAACGATAACGGCTGGACGCTGGCCGACAAGGTGCGCCGTTATACCGCCAACCTGCGGAACAACTACACCTTCTCCAACCGCTTCTCTGCCGGCTTTATCGTTACCGGCTCCATGCGCCAGCAGGAAGCGCCGGGGACCATCAACCGCCGCAGCAACCCCACCGAAGGCACCTACGTCCGCGATTTCGACATCAACCCGTTCAGCTATGCCCTGAACACCAGCCGGGCACTGACCGCTTTTGATGAGGCCGGCGAGCGGGAATTCTTCCGCAGGAACTTCGCCCCCTTCAACATCCTGTCGGAAATCGAAAACAATTTTATCAAGCTGAACCTGCTGGACGCCAAGATCCAGGGCCAGGCTACCTATAAGATCACCCCGCACCTGACCTACGACTTTATCGGCGCCATGCGCTACGTAAAATCCTCCCGCGAACACCAGGTCACCGAGAATTCGAACCAGGCGCAGGCCTACCGGGCCAACTACAAACAGGTGGTGAACGACGCCAACCCCTACCTGTACCGCGACCCGGCCAACCCCGACGACCCGAAGGTGGTGGTGCTGCCCTATGGCGGCTTTTACAACCGGACCGAAGACCAGCTGAGCAACTATACCTTCCGCAACAGCCTGACCTTCAACCAGACCTTCCAGGAAGACCACCAGGTAACCGCCCTGCTGGGACAGGAAACAAAGTATGCCAACCGGCAAAACTTCAGCAATACCGGCTTCGGCTACCAGTACAACAACGGCGGGATCCCCTTTGTGGATTACCGCATCATCAAGCAGGCGCTGGAAGAAAACAACCAGTACTACGGCATGGGCAACGAGTACGACCGCTTCGTGGGCTTTTTCGCCAATGCCAGCTATACCTATAAAAGCCGGTACAACATCAGCGGTACCGTCCGCGACGACGGCTCCAACCGCCTGGGCAAGTCGCGCAGCGCCCGCTGGCTGCCGACCTGGACGGTATCGGGCCGCTGGAACGTGGACCGGGAAGCCTTCCTCAAAGACCAGTCCACCATCAGCTACCTCACCCTGCGCGGCAGCTATGGCCTGAACGCCTCTTACGGCAGCGCCACCAACTCCACCGCCGTACTCCGGACCCAGCTCACCCGCCGGCCGTTCCTCTCCGACCAGCAGGTGGCCATCATCATCCAGGACCTGGAAAACGCCGGCCTTACCTGGGAAAAGAAATACGAAGCCAATATCGGCACCGACATCGGGCTGTTCCGCAACCGTATGAACATTACCGTGGACGCCTATAAACGCAACAGCTTCGACCTGATCAGCCTGATCAAAACCGGCGGCATCGGCGGACAGGTATTCAAGCAGGCCAACTATGCCGACCTGAAGTCGCATGGGGTGGAAGTGACCGTGGGCGGAAAGCCCGTAAGCAAGCGGGACTGGAGCTGGAGCGCCAACCTCACCTTCGGCTACAATACCAACGAGATCACCAACCAGAAAAACAATCCCCTGGTATTCGACCTGGTGCAGGCCGAAGGCGGCGCCCGCGTGGGCTACCCGGTGCGGGGCCTGTTTTCCATCCCGATGGCAGGGCTCGACAGCTATGGCGTAGCCCGGTACAATACCGGAAAGGGCGAGCTCACCAACAACGTGTACCTGCAAAGCGATTCCATTGATTACCTGAAATACGAAGGATCGGTGGACCCCACCATCACCGGTGGGCTGAGCAACACCTTTTTGTATAAGGACTTTACGCTGAGCTTCCTGCTGACCTACCAGGCCGGCAACAAGATCCGCCTGACCCCCGCCTACCGGGAGCGCTATTCCGACCTGGATGCCATGCCCGGGGAATTCAAAAACCGCTGGTCGCTGATCGGGGATGAGGCCTATACCAACGTGCCTTCCATTGCCGACCTGTACAAGAACTTCGACCTGGCCGATGCGGCCGCTTACCCCTACAACATCTATAATTACTCCACCGCCCGCGTGGTGGACGGCTCGTTCGTACGGCTGAAGACCGCCTCGCTTACCTACCGCCTGCCCGGCCGGCTGGTACAGGGCATGGGCCTGAACGCCCTGTCGGTCAGCCTGGTCAGCAACAACCTTTGGCTGATCTATTCCGACAAGCGACTGCGGGGACAGGACCCGGAATTTTTCAATACCGGGGGGGTGGCCATGCCCATCAACAAGCAATTCGTATTTTCCTTAAAAGTAGGTATCTAAATTATTCATGATGAGAACGATCTTTCCCCTTATACTGTTGACGGTCTTCATTTCCATCACCGGGTGCCGGAAGTTCCTGGAGCAGGAACCCGACAACCGTACCAACGTGACGACCGCCGAACAGATCACCCAACTGCTCGTGAGCGCCTACCCCAAGGCCAGCTACTTTGCCTTTTGTGAGTCCCTGTCGGATAACGCCGAAGACAAAGGACGGAACGAGCCCGGCCTCGATGCCGAATTCGTGAAAATGAACCAGCAGACCTGGAACTGGCAGGATGTACAGTCTACCAGCAAGGACTCCCCGGAAGCGTACTGGGACTCGTGCTACCGGGCCATCGCCGCCGCTAACCAGGCCCTGCAGGTGATCCGCAACGCCCCCGACTCCACCGTCTTTTCCGCCCAGCGGGGCGAGGCGCTGGTGGCCCGGGCGTACGCGCACTTTATGCTGGCCGCCCTGTTTACCAAAGCCTACGAACCCACCACGGCAGCTTCCGACCCCGGCATTCCGTACGTGACCCGGCCCGAAACCGAGGTGTTCGGCCAGTACCAGCGCCATACCGTAAAATATGTGTACGATATGATCGAGGCCGACCTTACCACCGGGCTCTCCCTGATCAACGACAACATCTACGGCAACGCCCCCAAGTTCCACTTTACCAAAAAAGCCGCCCATGCCTTTGCCTCCCGCTTTTATTTATGGAAGCGCGAATATGCCAAGGTGGTGGAGCATGCCAACCAGGCCCTGACCGGCACTACCGCCGATAACCTGCGCGCCTGGAACGGTGAATACCAGAATTTTCAGCCCGGCGATATGCAACTGGCGTATACCAATACCAGCGAACGGGCGAACATCCTGTTGCAGGAGGTGTCCACCTTCTGGAGCTCCACCTATGCGGCCTTTGCCCGTTATAGCCTGTACAGTGATGTGCAAAGCATGGTGCTGAACGGTCCGAACCCGAGCGGGGGCTCTTTTGCCATCGGCTTCAAGGTATTTGGCGCCCAGGCGGTCTACTACAATGTGCCCAAGTTCAAAACCTCCGGCGATGGTACCAACGAGTACGGCATCATCCCGCTGTTTACGGCGGAAGAGGTGGTGCTGAACCGGGCCGAAGCCCTGACCTTCCTGCAGCAGAACGATGCCGCCCTGGCCGACCTCAACGCCTGGTGCAGCAAAAACATCCGGAATTACAACGCCGCCACCCATACCATCACCCAGACCAAATTGCTGAACTTCTGGAGCTTCTACAACCTGAGTGTCGGGGAAGCCCTGCTCGAAACCATCATTTATTTCCGGCAGGTGTTCTTTATCCATGAAGGCATGCGCTGGCTGGATGTGGTGCGCCTGAACTTTCCCATTCAGCACACCACCAGCAACGGGCAGACCTTTACCCTTCCCAGTGATGACAAGCGGCGGCTGCTGCAGCTTCCTTCGCAGGTAACTGCTTCCGGGGTGGCGCTGAACCCCCGCTAACAAACCGCAACTACCAAACAGAAAATAATTATTATGAAAATTCTTGTAAAGCTCTTCTCGGTCTTTTACCTGCTGGTGGCCCTGGCCTCCTGCAAGAAGGAAGAAGATCTGGATACCTCTACCCTGCTGGGCCTAGGCGGCGACACCTGGGCAAAAAGCGCCATCGACCGCTGGCTGTACGACAGCCTGACCAAGCCCTATAACATTGACGTCAAATACCGTTGGGATCCCTGGGAAGTGAACCTGAGCGCCACCCTGATCCCCCCGGACGAAAGCAAAGTGATCGAAGCCATGTCGGCCATGAAGCAGATCTGGATCGATCCCTACAATGCCGAAACCGGCAGCGAGCTGATGATCAAAAAGTATGCGCCCCGGACCTTTATCCTGGTAGGCAGCCCCGAATACCTGCCGAACAATACCATCCTGCTGGGCCAGGCAGAAGGCGGCAGTAAGATCGCCATGTACGTGATCAATAATTTTTCCAAGTCCAACACCGCCGAGCTCCGCCGGATGCTGCATACCATCGAGCACGAATTCGGCCATATCCTGCACCAGAACGTGGTATATCCCCAGGAGTTCAAGACCATTACGCCCAACTACACCTCTACCTGGTTCAATATTTCGGATGCCCAGGCCCAAAGCGAGGGCTTTGTGACCGGCTATGCCGAGTCGGGGCCGGATGACGACTTCGTGGAAACCCTGTCGGTGATGCTCATCGAAGGCAAGAACCGCTGGGAAGAGCTGGTGACCTCCCAGAATGCCACCGCCCAGAGCGCCCTGCGCCGCAAGGAGGAGATCGTGGTGAACTATTTCCGCACGGTTTGGAACATCGACTTCTACAGCCTGCAGAAACGGACCCAGGACGCCATTAACCGCCTGTCCTCCGATGCGCTGGACCTGTACTTCGGCTTTGGCAAGCCCAATACCATGGTGACGGTGAACCCGGCCAATACCGCCCAGCTTACCCAGTCCACCGGCTTTACCACCATTTTTAATACCGCCAAAGCCGGCGTGGCGGCCGCCCTTCCCGGCCTGGTGCTCGACTCCATGGCCGTGGTGATGAATACGGCCACTACCATGCAGCTGCGCCTGTTCCTTCACAATGCGGCAGGAAACTTCCTGGCCAACTATACGTACAATGTTTCCCGAAACGCGGCAGGCCTGTACACCTTTACGTACGTGGGACCGGCGGATGGCAATGCCACCTTCCTGGCAACGGCGGTTGCGGCCCTGACGAACTATTTCCGGAACAATACTTTCAAGGCCGAATGGTTCCTGAGCCCGAACAATACCATAAAACCGCTACGGGTCATCTTTACGCCGCAGCAAACGGCCAATGCCTCCTTTATGGGGCTATTGAAACCCTAGGCGCCGGCGTCCTGAATCAAAATGTTTCTTCTACCACAACCGAAATTATATGTATAAACACATACTACTTTATCTCCTGGGGCTGACGGTGCTGCTGGCGGGCTGTCAGAAAAAAGCCGATGATGTTTTTGATAAAACACCGGACGAACGCCTGGCGGATATGCTGGCGGCCTACCAGAAAACGCTCACCGGCGCCCCTTACGGCTGGAAGCTGGTGATCAAGCCCAAGGGCCTGGAAAAACAGGATATCAAGGTCGGCGGCTTTTCGTACTACCTCACCTTCACCGACGCCAACCGGGTCACCATGCTGTCGGATTTCGATACGACCATGGCCTCGGTGCCTAAGGAGAGCGGCTACCGGCTGAAAGCGGTACAGCGTCCCTCCATCTACTTCGATACCTACAGCTACCTGCATATCCCTTCCGATCCCACGGCTTCCATCAGCCGCACCCCTACCGGCGCCAACGGCGAAGGCTGGGGATCGGACTTCGATTTCTCTTTTATCGACCTGCAACCTTCCGGGGACACCCTGCATTTACAGGGAAACTTCAACGAAAGCGAGGCGATGCTGGTAAAAGCCACCCAGCAGGAGGCAGCGGCTTATAACAACAAGCAGCTGGCCAACAGCCTGCGGATGATGGTAAACCTCAACAGCATTGGCTACTTCAAGACCCTGACCCTGGGCGGCGTCTCCTATAACCTGGGTATCGATGAAGGCAACCGGCAGATCACCTTCTCCTGGCTGGGGTCCAACGGCACCGTGCAAACCTATACCACCGGCTACTATTATACCCTGGCGGGCATCGCACTGACCGAGCCCTTTAATACAGGCCGGGAGCTGGTACGCGCCATTGATTTCAATTCCTTTAATGCGGCCACCCAGGTGATGAACGTTACGGTAAACAATGCCGCCAATACCGTATTCGACGCCAAGGCGCCCCTGAAGCTGGATGTCAACGCCGCCCGTAGGTGGTGGCAATATTCCTACGACCGGGACCTGTACTGGTATTCGGTGACGGCCTTTACGGTGAACGGCGTGGTGGATGCCTATAAAATGCAGAGCAGCGTCTCCCGGTATTACTACCTGGGTTATTGGGCCTGGTATAATACCGATGTCACGGGCGTCGAGTATGGCCTGTTGTCACCGATCAAGATCAACGCCGCCGGTAACGGCCTAACCCTGAATTATGGGGCCGCCTTTAACCCGCCCACCTTTACCACCGATGGCCGGATCATCTTTACCCTCTATGGCACATTGGGGACCACCCCGGCTGCCGAACAGGCGGCCTACATCAATACCGTCAATAAAATGCTGGATGCCAACGGGTACTACCTGGTCCAGAAAGGACCGCTGGTGTACGATATGGTCAGTAAGGACGGCAAAGCCTGGATCACCTGGCTATGGCCGCAATAAAAAGCCCTGCATAAAAAAAGGACCGCCCCCGGCGGTCCTTTTTTTATGGTGCCAGTTCGATCTTTCCCGAGCCGTTCACCCTTATGCGTTCCTCCGTCTGCAGGAAGCGCAGCACCTTTTTTGTTTTTTCGTGCTGGATGCCCTGGAGCTTTTCCAGCAGCTCCGCGGCGGTAAGGGCCGAAGCCGACAGGTTGCGGGTGATCAGCACCGTAATACGCTCTACCTCCTCCGGCGACAGGGAGGGCGCTTTCGCCCGCAGACAGTTGTCGCAGATGCCGCAGGCCGCCCCGCCTTCATCGCCGAAATAGCTGTTGATAAACCGGCTGCGGCAACTTTCATCGCGGGTGTAGGCGATCATTTTCTGTACCCGCCGGATAAAGGCTTCTTTTCGTTTGTGGTAAAGCGAAAGGTCCATCCGGAGATCGTCGGCCGCCACCCGGCTTTTGCGAAAAATGATCTGCGGCTCGTCGCTCTGCGGCGTGTACTTTACCATGCGATGGGCCGCCACTTCCGCCAGCATCTTTTTAACAGCGTCCGCGCTGGTGCGCAGCAGTTTGGCCACCAGCACTTCCGAAATGTACACGGGGAAGTCGAAGATGCCTTCGTAGGTGCGCAGCAGGGTGGTCAGCAGGGGCTCGTAAGCCGGGTAGTCGGCCTCGAACGCATACAGGCCGCGCTTATTGGTGGTGAAGCCCAGGGTGGAGGGCCGGAAGCTTTTTTCGTTGAAGTCGAGCCAGCCGTCGCTTTCCAGGGCTTTCAGGGAATACAGCGCCACCTGGGGGTCGAGGGAAAAGTTTTTGATAAACGTTTCGAACCGGAACGAATAGCGCTGGTCCTCGCCGGAATAAACGGGGATCTGCAGGAAGTTGACCAGGGCATGGTACACCTGGCGGATCTCGGCAAAGGAAGGAAAGCGCTTGATATGCAGCGCGGCCAGGTCGTCCAGGTCTTTTTCGTCGTGGAGCAGCACGGCATAGGATTTCCTGCCGTCACGGCCGGCGCGGCCGGCCTCCTGGTAGTAGTTTTCGAGGCAGTCGGGCACGTCCACGTGCACCACCACCCTGACGTCGGGTTTATCGATGCCCATGCCGAAGGCGTTGGTGCAGGCCATCACCCTCACCTTGCTGTCGATCCAGTCCTGCTGGCGCGTGGCCCTTTCTTCGGCGGAGAGGCCGGCGTGGTAGGCATGGGCGGATATGCCGTGCAGCTGCAGCAGGCGGGCGATCTCGCCGGTGCGCTTGCGGCTGCGGCAGTAAACGATGCCCGTGCCCGGCACCTTTTGGAAGATCTCCACCATCTTGTTCATCCGGGCCTCCACGGTAAAGATGCTGTAACTGAGGTTGGGACGTTCAAAGGACTGGCGCAGCACCCGCCCTTTGTCAAACAGCAGTTTGTCGCAGATATCCTGCTGCACTTCGGCGGTGGCCGAGGCGGTCAGGGCCAGCACCGGCACGCCGGGCAGGTGCTCGCGCAGTTCGGCAATGCGCAGGTAGGAGGGGCGGAAGTCGTAGCCCCATTGCGAAATACAGTGGGCCTCGTCTACGGCGACGAGGTTGATGGTCAGGGCGGGCAAAAATTCCTGGAACAGGGCGGTCTCGATCCGTTCGGGCGAAACGTACAAAAATTTGTAGGGGCCGAAGGCGGCATTTTTCAGCGTTTGGGCAATTTGCCGCCGCGACATGCCCGAGTCGATGGCGGCGGCCAGGATGCCCCGTTTTTTGAGGCTTTCCACCTGGTCCTTCATCAGGGCGATCAGCGGCGACACCACCAGGCAGATACCCTCTCTTGCCATGGCCGGCACCTGGAAGCAAAGCGACTTGCCGCCTCCCGTGGGCAGCAGCGCCAGTGTGTCTTTCCCCGAAAGCACCGATTCAATGATCTCCTGCTGCAGCGGCCGGAAATCCGAATACCCCCAATACTGCTTTAATATGTCGTGGATGTCGGACAAGAGTACAAAGTACGGGGAATTAGTTAATTGGTTAATTGGGAATTAGGGTCCTCCGGTTGCAAACAGCTTTTTCAGCCGTAAGCGCCTAATACCCAAATTAACCAATTAACCAATTAACCAATTCCTTTCCGGCTACCGGACTTTCTTTACAAACAGCCGTACCGAGTTGGCGGCCAGCACCACGTCGCTGAGGCCCATGACCAGGGCGCCGAAGGTGGGACTGAGGAAGCCCAGGGCAGCCACGGGGATGGCGACGATGTTGTAGCAAAAGGCCCAGAACAGGTTTTGCTGGATGGTGAGGTAGGTGTGACGGCCGAGGCCCAGGGCGGTGGGCAGCTTGTCGAGGCCGTGGCTCATGAGCACCACCTGGGCGCTCTGCATGGCCAGTTGCGAGGCCTCGCTCATGGAAATGCCCACAGTGGCCTTGGCCAGGGCCGGGGCGTCGTTGATGCCGTCGCCCACCATGGCCGTCGGCACCGATTCCGACAGGGAGGCGATGGTTTCGAGCTTTTGTTCCGGCGTTTGTTCGGCGATCACCTTTTCAATACCCAGCTCGTCGGCCAGCGCCTGGCACTTGGACCGGCGGTCGCCGCTGAGCAGCACGGTCCGGATGTTTTTGCTTTTCAGGTACTGCACCACTTCCCGGGATTCGGGACGCAGCTCGTCCTTCAGGTCCACCCAGCCCAGCACTTCGTCGTTTTTAATAATGTAAATATTGTGGTGCGTCTCTTCGGCGCTTACCAGGTGGGCGGCCAGGTTGTACGAGCCGGCGAGGTAGGTGTTGCCTTCGGCATCGGTGGCTTTCATGCCCTGGCCTTTGATCTCCTCGATGGTTTTCCAGCGGAGCTCGCCCTTGGTTTTCCACTTCTGGGCCACGGAGCGGGCCAGGGGGTGGTTGGAATATTTCTCCAGCGAATAAACAATGCGTTTGAATGCTTCTTCATCGGCCAGGAACGACTGGAAGCGCTCCACCTCGAAGTTGCCGGTGGTGAGGGTGCCGGTCTTGTCGAACACCACCTGCCGGATGTCCTTGAACAGCTCGAGGCTGCGGGCATTGCGAAACAGGATGCCGTTGCGGGCGCCGCGGCCCAGGCCCACGGCAATGGCGGCCGGCGTGGCCAGTCCCATGGCGCAGGGGCAGGCGATCACCAGCACGGCGATGGCCCGCATCAGGGCCGGCCGGAATTCGGCCAGCACGATCCAGTTGACGCAGAGGGTCAGCAGGGCGATGGCCAGCACCAGGGGCACGAAGATGGCGCTGATCTTATCGGCCAGCTGCTGCACGGGCGGTTTCTCGCCCTGGGCCTTTTTGATGAGGTTTAAGATATTCGACAGCACGGTATCGCCGCCCACGGCGGTCACATAGGCTTTGAGGTTGCCGTCTTCCACCACCGAGCCGCCGATGATGAGGTCTTTTTTGGTTTTGTAGACCGGCACGCTTTCGCCGGTGATGAGGGCTTCGCTCACCTGTGCTTCACCCCAGAGGATCTTGCAGTCGGCCGGCACCTGCTCGCCGGAGCGGATCAGCACCAGGTCGCCTACGCGGAGCTGGGTATTTTCTACCGGGAAAATGTGCTCCTGGTGCTTGTCGTCAAAAGCGATCATGTTGGCCATCACCTTCTGCGATTTCACCAGGGCCTGCAGCGACCGCTGCGTGGACTGGATGGACCGCTCCTCGAGGTATTCGCCCAGGAACACCAGGGTAATGATGGTAGCGGCCGTTTCAAAGAACAGGTAGTCCGGCCCCAGTCCCAGCAGGGCGCCGGTGAGGCTGTATATAAAGGCCGAGGCGGCGCCCAGGGCCACCAGCACGCTCATGTTGGGCAGGCGGTTCTGGATGCTTTTCAGGGCCGAGCGACCGAAGTGGCGCATGCCCACGATAAATACCGGCAGGGTCAGCGCCAGCTGCACCCAGGGATTCGCCAGGAAGGGCAGGCGGTCGTGCAGGCCGGGGATCATGTGCAGCATCAGCACCAGGGTAAAGGGAAAGCAAAACCAGAAGCGCTGGACGTCGTTGGATAAAAACGACTTTTTCGCGGCGGGGGCTTCGCCGCCCGTTCCCACCCGGTACCCGAGCGATTCGATGCCTTTTGCCAGCTTCTGGGTACCGCCACCTTTGCCGATCTCAAAAGAGACGTCGCCATCGATGGCATTCACCGCCACATTCGTGGCGCCGTTATTTTGCAGGAATTTATGTATGGTCAACGCACAATTGGCACAGTCCATCCCCTCGACTTTCCATTGAACTTTTTCCATTCGTGTTTTTTCTGCAAAGTTACCGCACCCGCTTCGGGGGCTTCCATTAAGAAGCGGCTATCTTTTCAACGGTGTTGCAATACTTTGGAAAAGTTTACGGGTTTACGAGTTGTTTGGAGGGAGGAAAGCATGTTCAGCCTAAACAACTTGTAAACGCGTAAACCCGTAAACTTGTAAACTCGTTTACGTACGTTTGCGGTATGATGTTCGAGGTTTCGATAGAGGAATTGCCTTCCTTCGCCCGGAAATTCTGGGAACAGGTGCAGGATGCCACGGTTTTTGCATTTTACGGCCCTATGGGCGCCGGCAAAACCACCCTGATCACGGCCCTGTGCAAAAGCAAAGGCGTGGACGGGAACGTGTCCAGCCCCACATTTTCCATTATTAACGAATACATGTATTCCGGGGACGGCCAGCGAGGCCGGATCTACCACATGGACCTGTACCGGCTCAACAGCCAGGAGGAAGCCGTGCAGGCCGGCGTGGAAGACTGCCTGTACAGCGGGGATATCTGCCTGGTGGAATGGCCCGAAAAGGCGCCCGACCTGCTGCCGCCCCATACCGTGCGGGTGCACCTGGAGGCCCTGGACGAAAGCTGCCGGCGGATAAAAGTGGAACAATCCCGGCAGTAGCCCTTGTAAACGCAAATAACATCGTAATTTGTAAACTAAAGAAGCCACGGCAACGGCCTATGTCTCAGCAAAAACCATTAATCAGTCATTCCTTCCATTACGAAACGTTAGAAGAAACGTTGGATATCAAGCCCAAAGGCGCCCAGTTGTATATCGGCATTCCCAAGGAGATCGCTTTCCAGGAAAACCGGATCGCCCTGACCCCGGATGCGGTGAGCGTGCTGGTCAGCAGCGGCCACCATGTGACCATCGAGCACAATGCCGGGGAAGCGGCCCATTTCGCCGATAAGGACTACAGCGAGGCCGGCGCCAAGATCGTTTACCAGAAGGAAGAGGTGTACAAAGCGCCGATCCTGGTGAAGAGCGCCCCGGTGATCGAGGAGGAGCTGCAGTGGCTGCAGCAGAACCAGATGATCATTTCGCCCATCCACCTAAGCGTGCTGAAGGCCGAGCTGTTGCAGAAAATGATGGACAAGCGGGTGACCGCCATTTCCTTCGAGAACCTGAAGGACGACAGCGGCACGTATCCCATCGTGCGCAGCATGAGCGAGATCGCGGGCAGCGCCGTTATGCTTATTGCGGGCCAGTACCTGGGTTCGGCCAACCACGGCAAGGGTGTGCTGCTGGGAGGGATCTCGGGCATTGCTCCTACCAAAGTCATCATTATCGGGGCGGGCATCGTCGGCGAATACGCCGCCCGGGCGGCCCTGGCGCTGGGCGCCTCGGTAAAAGTGTTCGATAACAGTGTATACCGCCTGAAGCGGCTGCAGAACAATGTCGGCCACCGCCTGTGGACCTCGGTGGTAGAGCCCCGCATGCTGGCCAAGCAGCTCAAGACCTGCGAGGTGGCGGTAGGCGCCCTGGGGTCGGTGACCGGCCGCACGCCCATGGTGGTGACCGAAGAAATGGTCAGCAACATGCGCAAGGGTGCCGTGATCATCGACGTCAGCATCGACCGCGGCGGCTGTTTCGAAACTTCCGAGATCACCAGCCACGAAAATCCTATTTACAAAAAGTACGACGTCATTCATTACTGTGTGCCCAATATTCCTTCGGGCTTTGCCCGTACGGCCTCCCAGGCCATCAGCAACGTGCTGATGCCCCTGCTGATGGAAGCCGGCGACGAGGGCGGCTTTGAAAAGCTGATCTGGCACAACGTACACCTGCGCAGCGGCATTTACATGTTCAAAGGCGCCCTGACCAACTTTTATCTAAGCGAACGCTTCAATTTAAAATATACCGACCTCAACCTCCTCATTGCCAGCCAACGGTAAGGGTTGAAAAGAGATAAACACAAAAAAGCAGCCTTTGACGGGCTGCTTTTTTGTGTTTTATTGTTTAACCCGTTGGGGCTATTTGAGGATTGCTGAGGGTGCTGCTGTACTACATCATATCGGCCAGCGTGGCTTTGGCATTACCTACACGTACGTTGTCGAAGTACAGGACACGCGAGTTGCGGTTGGAGGTACCGTTGAGGAAAGAAGCTTTGTACAGGCCGATCTTCCATTTGGGAACTTTCAGGTGGCTGTTGCGGCCCTTGATCTCGTGGATCTTTACCCCATCACGCCATACTTCGATCAGGCCATCCGAACCGGTGGAGTGGATGAAGTGGAACACGAACTGGTGCCATTTGTCTTTAGAAATGTTTTTGAAGGCAGAAACCGAACCGGTGGTGACGCTGCTGCTGCCCTTAATGGAAGAGCCGAACAGGTCGTACTTCTTCAGGGAAACAGAGCCGGCGGGAGGCGTTACTTCCAAAAAGGCTTTGTCGCTCTGGCAGCGGATGGTGGTCTCATCGGAACCGTCTTCGAACCACTGGTTGATGCAATCCCTTTCGTTATCGGCCTCAAAGCCTTGTGCGGGGAAGTAGATGGCAAAGGAGTACCAGGCTTCCTTGCCAAAGTTGGGGTATTCGGAGCCTTTGATAACGGTTACTTCGGAGCGGATCTTGGAAGAGGAGCCTACTTTAGGCTGGTCCTTGCGGATCTCGAAGCGTACGGCCTTGCCGTCGAAGCCCATCTTGGGAAAGGTATAGGTCCAGTCGGTCTTGCAGTTCTCGGGATTGCCTCCGAAGGCGATAAAGGGGCTGGAGCCTTCCATGGTCTCATTGACAAAGAGGGCGGAGTTGGAGGGTTTGGCAGCGGAGGCTACGGTATTTGCTTCATGTTGCAGTTCAGGCTGCTGTGCATCTTTTTTGGAGCAGGACAGCAGGGCGGAAGCAAAAAGGGCGGAGGTAAGGATGGTTTTGGTAGCGGTCAGGAAAGAAAATTGGTTTTTCATGGCAAATGATCGGTTTAGGCTAAAATGGATTTGAGAAAATGGTTGTTGTTTTTCCAGGATATTGGTTCAGCATGTTGGGCTGAATGGCTGACGTAGGGGACGGAGTCGGACTGGTTTTCTCAGGGATTCGGAAGGATCAAGCGTTGCTGTGGTAGTGGCTTCGTTTGATAGATCAAAGCTACGCCGCTAAACCGGGCAGTAAAGGTTGGTTTCGGTGAACACGGCAGAGCAGGGGTTGAAACCGGGCGCATGCACCTTTTTTTGCATTCAAGGCCGGTGAACGCCTATTTTTTGGCGGTGAAGTTGCCCAAATAAACAGGCTCTTCCATATAATTAGGAAAGAATGCTATTTATAAAGGGCAGGAATCTATATAATTACAGAAAAGGGGAGGGGCTTTTCTTGAACCGGGTGACGGGGATCACTTCCTGGCAAAAGTTGTACTCCACTTCGTCGTTGGAGCAGACGATCACCGTCCGGCCGGAACAATAGTCGGCAATAAGGGAATGATACAGGGCGATGCCTTTGGCATCGAAGTTACTGCAGGGCTCGTCGAGCAGCACCACGGGGGTGTCGGAGAAAATGGCCTGGGCCAGCTTCACCCGTTGCTTCATGCCCGAAGAATAGTAGCGGATTTGTTTGTGGGCGGCCGCCTTCAGGTCCACGATTTCGATGACCTGGGCCGGGCTGATGCCGGGCAGCAGGGGCTTGAAGTGCCGGTGGAACTCCAGCAGCTCCACCAGGGTCATTTCTTCGATCACTTCCAGGTAGGGAGCGCAGAAGGAGAGGTAGCGGAAGGCCTTTTCGCCTTCCAGCGGCTGGTCGTCCTTAAAATAAGAAACCGAGCCCTCGCTCAGATGGAGCATGCCACCGATGCTTTGCAGCAGCGTGGACTTGCCCGATCCGTTAGGCCCGGTTATGGCGTAGGAAGCGCCGGGTAAAAATTCCAAAGTAGCCGTCCGAAAGATCCATTCGCGGTTGTAGCGCTTGCCAGCCCCCGAAAGGTTAATTTTCATCCACGCTGTTTTTGGAAAGCCGTTTGATGATGCCGATTTTCGACTCTTTTACAAACTGCAGGATGATATTTTTCAGCTCGCTGTCCGCTACCTGCTCCTCGATCATTTGCAGGGCCGCAGAGGTAGGATGCTTCTGGACAAATAAAATATGGTAAATATTGGAGATGGCCTCGATCTGTTCGGGCTTGAAGTTGCGCCGTTGCAGGCCGACGATGTTGACGCCGGCATAGCTCATCGGTTCGCGTCCCGCTTTCACGAAGGGAGGCACATCCTTACGCACGACGGTATGGCCGGCGATGTAGGTATGCGCACCGATGCGGGTAAACTGGTTGGCACCGGCCAGCCCGCTGATGATGGCATAATCGCCTACTTCCACGTGTCCGGCCAGCTGTACGGAGTTCGCCAGGATCACGTTGTTGCCGATAATGCAGTCGTGCGCCACGTGCGAGTAGGCCATCAGCAGGCAGTTGGAGCCGATAACGGTCTTCCATTTATCCTTGGTGCCGCGGTTGATGGTCACGCATTCGCGGATGGTGGTGTTGTCGCCGATCTCGGTGGTGGTTTCTTCGCCTACGAATTTCAGGTCCTGCGGTACGCCGCCGATCACCGCACCGGGAAAGATCTGGCAGTTGCGGCCCAGGCGGGTAAACGGCATCAGCACGGAATGCGACATGATATGAGAGCCGTCGCCGATGATCACATTGTCATGAATGACCGCGAAAGGCTCGACAGTAACGTTGTTGCCCAGCTTTGCATTTGGATGAATAGAAGCTAGCGGTGAAATCATACTCGTGCTTTGGGTTTCTTTACAATTTGAGCAACCATGTCGGCTTCGGCCACCAGTTTTTCGCCGACAAAAATAGTTCCTTTCATTTCGCAGATGCCGCGGCGGACCGGGTTGCTTAATTCCATTTTCAGGATCATGGTATCGCCGGGAACCACTTTATTTTTGAACTTGCAGTTGTCTATTTTCAGGAAATAGGTATCGTAATCGTGTTCCGGGTCGTCGGGGATGGTCAGCAGACCGCCGGCCTGGGCCAGGGCTTCCACCATCAGTACGCCGGGCATCACGCAGTTGCCGGGAAAGTGTCCCTGGAAGAAGGGCTCGTTGTAGGTAACGTTCTTGATCGCCACTACATACTTCGGGGTCAGTTCAATGATCTTGTCCACCAGCAGGAAGGGAAAGCGGTGCGGCAGCTTCCGTTCGATGGCATGAACGTCCATCACCGGCGGCTTGGAAGGATCGTAAACCGGGATTTGCTGGCGATGGCGGTATTTTTTAATGTGTTCCTTGATCTTTTTGGCAAAGGCCACGTTGGAGGAGTGGCCCGGGCGGTTGGCGATGATGTGGGCCTTGAAGGGGAAGCCTACCAGGGCCAGGTCGCCGATGACGTCCAGCAGCTTGTGCCGGGCGGGTTCGTTGGGGAAGCGGAGCTCGAGGTTGTTGAGGATGCCGCCTTCGTTGATCCGTACCTCTTTCTTATGAAATACCTTGGAGATGCGCTGTACCTGCTCTTCGGTCACGGGCTTGTCCACCACCACGATGGCGTTGTTGATATCGCCGCCTTTGATCAGGTTGTGGTCCATGAGGTATTCCAGCTCGTGGAAAAAGCAGAACGTGCGGCAGGGAGCCACCTGTTCTTTGAATTCCGAAATATGTTTGATGGAGGCGTGCTGGGTGCCCAGTACGGGGGAGTTGAAATCAATTAAGGTATTGATGCGGTATTCCTGGTAGGGGAGGGCCACCATTTCCACCTTTTTGCCTTCGTCGACAAAAGTAATATTGTGTTGCAGGGTATAGTAGATCTTGGGAGCGGACTGCTGTTTGATGCCGGCCTTGTCGATCACTTCCACGAAAGGTTCGGCGCTGCCGTCGAGAATAGGTACTTCGGGAGCGTTGATCTCGATCACTACGTTGTCGACGCGGCAGCCGACCAGGGCGGCCATCAGGTGTTCAATCGTGCTGACCCGGGCGCCGTTGGCTTCGATGGTGGTGCTGCGGGTGGTTTCCACCACGTTGTCCACGTCGGCTTTTACGATGGGTTTACCGGGGAGGTCCACCCGTTGAAAAACAATACCGGTATTGGGTTCGGCGGGCTTTAACACGATTTCCACTGTATGCCCGGTGTGGATGCCTACGCCATTGATCGAAATTTCACTGGCCAGGGTATGCTGAAATTCCTGTAGATGATTCTCCAACTGCATTCGGCGAAAGTATGAAACAATCGTTCAATATTCCAAACTTCCCTGTAGAACTTGGGCCTGCCGGGCCCGGAAGCAGGGCTAGGCCGCGGGGCCAAGGTCATGGTGGTGATTTAAATAATATATAAATATGACGGAAGTATGAAGGATGCCATGAGAAAAAACGGCAGGGCCGGCGTACTTTTGCAGCTCATGCGAGAAGCGGCGACAATATTCAACCTGGTGGCGGAGCGGCCGGAAATGCACGGGATGCTGGCATTTGAAGCCAACCGGCAAAACCCCGGATCCGTTCACTACACCATCAAACGGTTTGTCCGGCCCGAGGACTGGATGAGCGAGGACACCGGCATGCTGAAATACCATTTCAATGCGTCGGAGCCGGAAAAGAACCACCTGGAGCTGCGTTTCTGCATCACCGGCCAGATGTATTGCCGCCAATACGGCAAGAACTGCACGGAGTGCAAGGCCCATGCGACGGTCAACTGCAACGAAAAGTCGGGCAGCATCGACATGCTTAGCTTTGTTTTCTCCTCCACCCACCTGTCGCAGTTCGTCAAATCGCGCATCAGCAGCGACAACATCGCCGACCGCCTGCTGTCGTTTACTCACACCACCTCGTTTTCCAAGGTCCTGCCCATCTGCAACAAAACCCGGATGGTGCTGGAAAGCCTGCTGAACCACAGCTATACCGACACGCAGGAAAATATCTTCGTCAACGCCCAGACCCAGATGCTGCTGCTCTACGGCCTGGACTATATGCTGGGAGAAAAGGAGATCGATACGATCACCTGTAAGTTCCTGGCCAACGAAACGGACCGCGACAAGCTGATCCGGGCCCGGGAGATCCTTATCCAGCAGATCGGCGAGCCTATTACCATTAAAGAACTGAGCCGGAAGGTAGCCATGAACGAATGTTACCTGAAAAAGGGTTTTAAGGAAATGTTCGGCACCACCATCTTCGACTTTTACCAGAGCCAGCGCATGGAGCACGCCAAGTACCTGCTGTACGAAAAGGGCCTCAGCGTGACCGAAGTGGCGCTGATGCTGGGCTACTCCTCCATTTCGCACTTCTCCACCGCCTTCAAAAAACATACAGGGCTCAAACCCTGTGAACTTTTGTTCCGATAAAAGTAGTTCCTGAGTTTCTAAGTTCCTATGTTCCTGAGTTGGCGTAACTCCGGGAAGAAGCCATTCTCCTATAAACTCTTTCATACACGAACTGTTAACTTAGGAACTTAGGAACGCAGGAACTCAGGAACTGTCGTTATCTTGCGCCGAATGTTTAGTGTCATCGCCGGAACCTCTTTATTAGCCTTCGTTCATGCCCTTATTCCCAATCACTGGCTGCCCCTGGTGGCAGTGGCCCGCGCCGAGAAGTGGAAGCCCCGCGAGCTGGCGGGCATTACCCTGTTGGCGGCCTTTGCGCATGTGACGGGCACGGTGATCCTGGGATTTATCCTGGGCTACATCGGCAAGGAGCTCGAGGAGGAATACGGAAAGATCATTACCGGCGTGGCCGCGGTGCTGCTGATCGTCTTCGGCCTTATTTATTTTACGGTAAACCTGCCGCACCACCACCATAGCCAGCAAAAGGACGTGGAAGCCTACAAGCGCTCCAAGAAAAAGTGGATCCTGATCTTTACCGTCATGATGTTTTTGTCGCCCTGCCTGGAGGTGGAGAGCCTGTTCCTGTCCGCCGGCGTGCACGGCATGGGCCTGGTGACGCTGATGTCCGTGATCTACGCCATCATCAGCATGTCGGGCATCCTGCTGCTGGTATTCCTCGGGTATAAAGGAGCCAACCTGTTGCCCGCCAGCTTTATCGAACACAATGAAAAAAAGATCTCCGGCACGGTGCTGATCATCGTGGGCATCCTCACCTTCTTCCTGCATTAATATAATGGTTCCGCTACCTCATTACCTCTTTTGCGGCTCCTGCTGGGGCGGTGGCGCTGAGTCCTGCAGTTGCGGCGGCGCCAGTTGTGGCTTGGGTGGCTGGGGCGCCTGGTAAACCTGTTTCAGGATATTATGCGCCCGTTCGGTAAGCGGGTGCCGGTATTTTACCTGCCCGGCCTCGTACGTCACGAAGTTGCAGTCTTTCTTCCCGCTGCCTTCGGGGGCGGCAAAGGGCGCCGTCAGCAGGGGATGTCCCTGCGCCAGGTAGCGCAGCTCCCCTGTCGGGGAACAGCCGTCGGCCGCCGACTTGGTGCCTCCATGTATCAGCTTCACGAATATTTCTACGCCGGTGGTGTCTTTTGTATTAAAGGTGAGGGTATCCCCGCCGTTGTACAGGACGATATCCACCTGGTCGCAAGGTTTCAGCAGGCTGGCGAAAGGCTCCGGCTGGCTGCTTTCGCAGGCCTGGAACAGGAGTGCCGCCAGCACGGCGATACCGGGACGTATAGTTTTTCTAGTCATGATGGTAAAATGAGCGGTCTGCCCGCACAGATGCAGGTGGTGCAGGCAAAACCTTGCCAGAAATGAAGCAGCGTTACCTGCCCACTAACGGGGTGCTGTCTTCGGGCACCAGGAAGCGGAGCAGGCCTTCCTTCAGCTCGATCTTTACCTCGGCCGACTTTTCAATTTTCACTACCTTGTCGTCCACGTGCACATGGTTGCCCTCCCAGCTGATGCGGACTTCTTTTGCCTGGAGGGTGGTGAAGGTGAAGGTTTCGTCCTTGCCGTAGAGCAGGCTTTCAATGTAAGCGGCAAATTTCTCCTTGTGCTTTTCCGGTACCAGCACCACCTCCAGTTCCCCGTCGCCGGGGTCGGCCAGGGGCGACAGGCAGAGGTTGGGACCGATGGACCGGGTATTCATGATCTCGGCCAGCAGGAACTTGCCCGAATGATCGGTGCCGTCCACCTCCAGCTGGCAGAACCGCGGTTCGTAGGAAAGAATGATCTCGTGCAACAGGTGCAGGGCCGTCTTCATCTTTTCTTCCGGCGACACGATCTCGTCCTTTCCCCTTTTTTTCATTTCCTTCATCAGGAAGGGGAACACGCCATAGCCAAAACTTTCCAGGAAGAAATGCGAATCCTCGATATCATAAATGCGACCCACGTCGTATTTCTTGATGATCCCGTTTCGCCAGGCGGGAATGATCTCTTCGGGGTTACCGGTAATGCCCAGCGTTTTTGCAATATTGTTAGCGGTGCCCAGCGGCAGCAGGGCTATGGGCAGGATCTTCTCCATCACCTTGCGGCCGAGCAGTTCTTCGGTAATCTTCCGAACGGTACCGTCGCCTCCGGCCACTACCAGCAGGTCCACCCCCGGTTCAATGTCTTTCCATTCCTTTTTCTTTGTAGATGAATATCTACATTCAAACCCGTTGCTTTCCAACAGGGACATCAGCTCTTCTTTGCTGTGCTCTTCATCCCCGGCACCGGGGTTGTGTAACAGTTGCGCCCTCTTCATAATATATCAGTTCTTATTGCCATTACAGAACACAAAAGTGTACCATGTATGGGCGGTATGGCATGAAAATGCGAAAGGCTAGACTATGAGAATACTGATAACCAATGATGACGGCATTTACAGTCCCGGGATCGCATCCCTGGCAAAAGTGGCTTCCCGCTTCGGTGAAGTGATCGTAATGGCTCCGGATGTGGAGCAATCCTCTATGGGCCAGGCCATTACGGCTACCCGGCCCTTGGCGTACAAGAAGTCGCCCATCAGTTTTGGCGATATCCAGGCCTTCCGGGTCAACGGCACGCCTTCGGACTGCGTCGCCATGGGCACGCACCTGCATACGCATATCGATGTGGTACTTTCGGGCATCAATATGGGTCCCAACCTGGGCAACGCGATGTGGCATTCGGGTACGCTGGCAGCGGCCCGGCAGGCGGTACTGTTCGGTATTAAAGGTATTGCGCTGAGTACGCCGGTAGGAAAGACAGAGCCGAACTTCGATGCGATCGAACCTTATGTGGAGCAAACCCTCGCCCTGTTGCTGGAAAACACCGACCTGGGCCTGTTCAACGTGAACTTTCCCCCGCAGCCCCAGGGTATGAAGTGGACGCGGCAGTCGGTGCGGCTGTACGACGGCAAGATCGTTCCCGGCGTGGACCCCATGGGCCGCAAGCACTACTGGTTCACGGTCTTCCCCCTGGAAGCGGCCGAAGAAGGTACCGACCGCTGGGCAGTAGAAAACGGCTACGTATCGATTACCCCCCTTCGATTGGACCTTACGAATGAGGCGGAATTAGCCCGGGTGCAGCAGCAGCAACCCGTGTGAAAGTTTACGGGTTTAAAGTTTACGGGTTTACGAGTTGGTTGCGCCCGTAAGGAACTCGTAAACTTGTAAACCCGTAAACTCGTAAACTTCTTACTTAAAGAATTCCTCCGTACAACGGATCGTAAAGTCCAGATCTTCGTACGTAAGCGCGTTGCTGAGGAACCAGCTTTCGTAGGCCGAGGGCGGCAGGTATACGCCTTGGGACAGCATGTGGTGGAAATACTTGTTGAAGAGGGCATTGTCGGCAGCGGCAGCGGAGGCGAAGTCGGTCACCGGCTTGCTGCTGAAATGCACCGATATCATCGTGCCCAGGTGGTTGATGACAAACGGCGTATTGGCTTTTTCAAGCACGTTACGCAGGCCATCGGCCAGGTACTGACCTTTTTCCTCCAGCTCCCGGTAAATCGACGGGTTGCTTTTCAACTCCTTTAACAAGGTATAGCCGGCGATCATGGCCAGCGGGTTGCCGCTGAGGGTCCCGGCCTGGTACACGTTGCCCAGGGGCGCGATGTGTTCCATGATCTCTTTCTTGCCGCCAAAGGCGCCTACAGGCATGCCCGCACCGATCACTTTGCCGTAAGTTACCAGGTCGGCGTCCACCTTCAGCCGCTCCTGGGCGCCGCCGGGCGCCAGCCGGAAGCCGGTCATCACCTCGTCGAAGATCAGCAGGATGCCTTCATCGGTACACAGCTTGCGCAGGCCCTCCAGAAAGCCCGGCTGGGGCAGGATGCAGCCCATGTTGCCGGCTACGGGCTCGATGATGATGGCGGAAATTTCTCCAATATTATTTACCAGCAGCTTTTTTACCGCCGTCAGGTCGTTGTAGGGGGCCGTGAGCGTATCGGCGGCCACGCCTGCAGTCACACCCGGCACGGTCTGGATGTTGAAGGTGGCGACACCGCTGCCTGCCTTCACCAGGAACGAGTCGGCATGGCCATGGTAGCAGCCTTCGAACTTGATGATCTTGTTACGGCCGGTATAGCCGCGGGCCAGGCGGATAGCGCTCATGCAGGCCTCGGTACCGCTGCTGACCATGCGAATCAGGTCGACGTTCGGCGCCATGCTGCGAATAAGTTCGGCCATCTCGATCTCCAGCTCGGTAGGGGCGCCGAAGGAAGTGGAGTCCAGCGCTTTCTCCTGGATGGCTTTCACCACCGGCTCGTAGGCATGGCCCAGGATCATGGGGCCCCAGGAGTTGATAAAGTCGATATAGCGGTTCCCGTCGGCATCGTACAGGTAGGCGCCTTTGGCTTTGTTTAAAAAGATGGGGGTTCCGCCCACGCTCTTAAAGGCGCGTACCGGCGAGTTGACGCCACCGGGAATGGATTGCTGCGCCCGGTCAAAAAGTTGCTGGCTCTTTTCAATAGTCATAATAATGTATTTAAAACCGCCGCTGCTGCAAGGCGGATAGCAATTGCCAATCGATTGAAAAAATATGCAGGGCCCGAATATATAGTAATTGGGCGTAAAGAGGAAACCCGGTCCTGTTTACGCCCAACCACAAACGACAAATCACAAACTACAAACCCAGTAATCGAACAGCGTCTTTAGCAAAGTACGTCGCAATCAGGTCGGCGCCGGCCCGCTTCATGGAGGTAAGGCTTTCGATAATGGCTTTGTCTTCGTTGATCCAGCCCATTTTAGCCGCGGCCTTGATCATGGCGTATTCGCCGCTGATGTTGTAGGCGCTCACGGGAACGTCCACGGCATTTTTTACTTCGCGGATGATGTCGAGGTAAGCCAGTGCAGGCTTCACCATCACGATATCGGCGCCTTCTTCCACGTCCATCAGCGTTTCGCGGATGGCTTCGAGGCGGTTGGAAAAGTCCATCTGGTAGGTCTTTTTGTCGCCGAAGCCGGGAGCCGAGTCCAGCGCATCGCGGAAGGGACCGTAAAAGCAGGAGGCGTACTTGGCGCTGTAGGCCATGATGCCGGTTTTGGTATAGCCGGTTTCTTCGAGGGCCTTGCGGATGGCGGCAATGCGGCCGTCCATCATGTCGCTGGGTGCCACGATGTCGGCGCCGGCTTCGGCATGGCTCACGCTCATTCGGGCCAGCACTTCCACGGTGGCGTCGTTCACGATTTCGCCTGCTTCCACGATGCCGTCATGGCCGAAGGAGGAGAAGGGGTCGAGGGCCACATCGGTCATTACCACCATACCTGGAACTGCTTCCTTGATGGCCCGGATGCTGCGCTGCATCAGCCCGTCGGGGTTGATGGCTTCGGTGCCTTTGTTGTCTTTCAGTTCGTCCTTGCATTTGATAAACAGCAGGACGCTTTTTATGCCCATGCTCCAAAGCTCTTTTACTTCCTTCACCGTCAGGTCGAGCGACCGGCGGAAGTAGTTGGGCATGGAAGGAATTTCTACCTGTATATTTTCTCCTTCATCGATAAAGATGGGGGCGATAAAGTCGTTGGGGGTTAACGTGGTTTCTGCCACCAGGCTCCTGATGGAAGGGTTTGCTCTCAAAATCCTGTTTCTTCTTTGCAAGTACATGTTGCTGGTTATTTAGCTAAATGAATACTTTGTATAAGGAATTAGTTAATGGGTTAATTAGTTGATCGGGCCTTGAATATTGAGTTATGTTGATTGAACAGTGGCTATTTCTTACCAGGAGTATATCCAATCAATTTGCTTGAACAGCCTGATTCCTAATACCCCCGATTAACCAATGAACCAATTCCCGCGGCTACGCCCAGTCCCTCGGGTGCAGGCAGGCCTGCTGCAGTTGCTCTTCGGCGCTGCCCGGTTGGGGCTGGTAGTTGTAGTACCAGCGGGCCCGCATGGGCAGGCTCATTAGGATGCTTTCGGTACGACCGTTGGTCTTGAGGCCGAACAGGGTGCCGCGGTCGTGAATGAGGTTAAACTCCACGTAGCGGCCGCGGCGGATCTCCTGCCATTCGATCTCCCGCTCGCTGAAGGGCGTATCTTTTCGTTTTTCCACGATCGGCAGGTAGGCGTCCAGGAAGGCATTGCCGTTGGCCTGCTGAAACTGGAACAGCCGCTCGACGTCGGCTTCGCCTTCGGGGCGCAGGTAGTCGTAAAACACCCCACCGATGCCGCGGGCTTCGTTGTTGCGGTGCCGGTTCACGAAGTACTCGTCGCACTGCTTTTTGTATTTGGGAAAAAGTTCGGCGCCGAACGGATCGATAGCATTTTTGAAGGTGCTGTGGAAGTGGCGGGCATCCTCTTCGAACAGGTAGTAAGGAGTAAGATCCGAGCCGCCGCCAAACCAGCTGTCGATCTTTTTGTCGGAGGTGTCGTACAGCTCGAAATAGCGCCAGTTGGCATGCACCGTAGGCACATAGGGATTTTGCGGGTGCAGCACCAGCGACAGGCCGCAGGCGAAGAAGTTGCTTTCCGGCACCTTGAATGCCTGCTGCATGGCCAGGGGCAGCTTGCCGAACACCGCCGAGGTGTTGACGCCGCCCTTTTCAAAAACGGCGCCGTTGGTGATGATGCGGGAAATGCCGCCGCCGCCTTCTTCGCGCACCCAGGGGTCCTCCTCGAAAACGGCAACGCCGTCGATCCGCTCCAGGGCACCGGTTATTTTGTTTTGCAGGTCGAGTATATAATGGTGAAACCGGTCCTTGAAGGCAGTTGGGGTACCGGTTGTTTTTGTTGCGTTCATAGCTGCTGTTATTTCTTTAAAAAATCCAGTAAGGGCCCGATGAATTTATCGAAGCTTTCAATATGCGGCAGGTGGCCGACGTTGTCGATGGCCACCAGGGTAGCGCCCTTGATGCGTTGTTGCGTGGTCCGCCCCAGCTCGGGGTAGTTGCCCAGGGAGGGCCGGATCGCTGCGGGCGCCAGCGCCTTGCCCACCGAGGTGCGGTCGCGCTGGCCGATGATCAGCAGGGTGGGCGCCTGGATGCGGTCCAGCTCGTAATACACCGGCTGCGTCAGGATCATGTCGTAGGTCAGGGCCGCGTTCCAGGCGATGACCCCGTATTTCGGGTTCAGGGTCCAGCCCGCCAGCATATTCACCCATTTGTCGTACTGCGGTTGCCAGCGGCCGCCGTAATAGTTTTCGAGCTGGTAGGCTTTTATTTTGGCGGCGTCCTGTTTCAGCTCGCTTTTGTAAAATTCGTCCACGGTCTGGTAGGGCACGTTCAGTTTGTAGTCTTCCAGTCCCAGCGGGTTTTCCAAAATGAGCTGCTCCACCCGTTCGGGGTACATCAGGGCGAAGCGGGCCGCCAGCATGCCGCCCATAGAGTGGCCCAGCACGGCTACCTTATTTATTTGCAGGCTGTCGAGCAGCAGCGCCGTGTTGCGGGCCAGCAACGGGAACGAATATTGGAGGTGGGCGGGCTTGGACGATTTGCCGAAGCCGACCTGGTCGGGCAGGATCACCCGGTAGCCGTTGGCCGACAAGCTGCGGGCCGTGCTGTCCCAGTAAGCGCCGGAAAAGTTCTTGCCGTGCAGCAGCACTACCGTATGACCGTTGGGGCGGGCGGGCCGCACGTCCATGTAGGCCATCTTCAGCGGCTGGCCCTGCAGGGTCAGGTGGAGAAAATGCACCGGGTAGGGGTAAGGGAAATTTTCCAGCTCCAAACCCAGCGCCCTGGGTTGTGCCTGTGCCTGCGCCGGTGTAAAGGCCCGGGCAAAAAGTACCAGAAGGAATAAAAGAATGTATTTTTTCATAAGGATCACTGCTTTCCTGGTTCAAAGAAGAAACTACAAAAGTCTAAAAGACTTTTGTAGTTTACCGGTTCTCACTGGCCACAACTATAATGCCCAACGAGCGTGCCCGCTGCGGAAACCTGTTCCGCAGCGGACGTCCCCATACCCGATGAACCAATGAACTAATTCCCAATAACCCGGCTTACCGCCCGTATTCCTTCACGGCTTCCACAAAAGCCTTCGCATGATCCACGGGCACGTTGGGGGTAATGCCGTGACCGAGGTTGGCGATGTATCTTTCGGGGCCGAAGGCATCGATCATTTCCTTCACGGCCTTTTTGATCTCGGGGATCGGCGCCAGCAGTTTGGCGGGGTCGAAGTTGCCTTGCAGGGTAATGCGGTTGCCGGTCAGCTCGCGGGCCACTTCGGGCGACACGCACCAGTCGAGGCCCAGGCCGGCGGCGACGCTCTGGCTCAGGTCCTTCAGGGCGTACCAGCTGCCCTTGGGAAACAGGATTACGGGGGCGTGGGGCTGGAGGGCTTCGGCGATCTGCAGCAGGTAGGGCTGGGCAAAGGCCTTGAAGTCGGCGGGGCTCAGCTGGCCGCTCCAGCTGTCGAATACCTGCACGGTGTCGGCGCCGGCCTGCACCTGCGCTTTCAGGTAGCTGATGGTGGCGTCGGTGATTTTCTGCAGCAGGCGGTGCGCCAGCTCGGGCTGGGTGTAGGCAAACTGCTTGGCTTTGTCCCAGGTTTTGCTGCCCTTGCCTTCCACCATGTAGCAGAGGATGGTCCAGGGGGCGCCGGCAAAGCCGATGAGGGGTACGCGGCCGGCCAGTTCTTTTTTGGTCAGCCGGAGGGCCTGCAGCACGTAGTGGAGCCGGTCGGCGGCGCCTTCCACCTGCAGGTCTTCCACGTCGGCGGCCGTTTTGATCACCTTCGGCAGCACGGGACCTTTATTTTCTTCCAGCAACACTTCCAGGCCCAGGGCCTGGGGAATGACCAGGATATCCGAAAAGATGATCGCCGCATCCACACCCACCTGGTCTACGGGCTGCAGGGTGATCTCGGTCGCCAGCTCGGGGGTTTGCACCCGGGTAAAGAAGTCGTATTTCTCCCTTAACTTAATATAGTCGGGCAGGTAGCGGCCTGCCTGGCGCATCATCCACACGGGGGGGCGTTCTACTTTTTCCTGCCGTAAGGCTCTGAGCAACAGATCGTTCTTGAGTTGGGTCATTCTAAAGAGTTGAGGTTCTGAAAATAAAATTCGACGCAAGCTAGCATCATTTCCTGACTGGGCGCCTCGCTGGTCAGCACTTTATTCGGGGTCAGCTCGCCGATGGCGGCGGCGGTGGTGGGCCCGATGGCAAAACAAACCGCAGCGGCGGGCAGGCGGTTGGCCGAAAAAAAGCTGCGGACGGCGCTGGGACTGAAAAAGAGCACCCCGTCCGGGTCGGGCAGCGCCACGGAAGGCACTTCCGTGGTTTCGTATGCCACCACCTCGTGCACGGCGATGCCGGCGCTTTTCAGGATATGGGGGAGTTCGTCGCGGCGCTGGTTGCCGCAAAAGAACAGCACTTCCTTTTCCCCGCGGGCCACGATCTTTTGGGCCAGCGACGCCGCATTATCGGCTATATCGGTTACAAAAGCAGTCAGTTGGGAGGGGAGGCTTTCCCTTGTTTTGCCCGAAAGGCAGTAGACGTTCCCGTTCAGGGGGCCGGGGACGGCAGCTTTGTTTAGGAAAGAAGTAAGTGCCTCACAGGCATGGGCACTGGTAAATACGATGGCGGTGTATGGACGGAGCCGGGAAAGGATTTCGGCCTTGTGCGCCTCCAGGGGGAGGGGGCGCACCGAAATGAATTCCTGCTCGATAATATGGATGCCTTTCTCCCTTGCGCGGGCAACCAGCAAGGGAGAAAGCTTTTTGGTGCTGAGTACCTGGTACATCAGAGGGCGGTGCCTTTTGGTCGGATGCTGGCCACCACTTCGCTGCCACCCCTGCCGAGGATCTCGTTCGCGGCCACGAGGCCGAAGGTGGCGGCTTTATCCAAAGAAACGGTGGTTTCAAGCGAAACCTTTTTCAGCCCGTCGGGGCTGACGATATTTCCTTTAAACAGCACCTCGCCTTGCTGTACTTCGGCCAGGGCGGAAATGGGCGTGGAGCAGCCACCCAGGAGGGTGCGCAGGAAGTCGCGTTCGATCTTGGTACAGAGGGCGGTATGCGGGTCGTTGAAGGGCTGGCAGGCTTCAAACGAATAATCGTCCTCCTCGCGGCAGACCACCATGATAGCACCCTGGGCCGGGGCCGGAAGCATCCAGTCGAGGTCGATGGAGTTTTCGGGGCGCACGTGGATGCGCTCGAGGCCTGCGGCGGCAAAGATGGCGCCGTGCCAGTTGTGCTCCTGCACCTTGCGCAGGCGGGTGTTGACGTTGCCGCGCAGGTTTTCAAAGACGTGGGTGGGGTAGCGGTGGCGCCATTGGGCAATGCGGCGGATGCTGCTGGTGGCTACGATACCGGGCACGCCCAGCGGGCTGGTGACGGAGGTGTTGCCCAGTTGCCAGTCAGCAATGGCGGCCGCGTTCTTGAACACGAAAATATCTTTATGCGAGGCCCGCTGCAGCACGGAGGCCTGGCGGATGCCTTTGGCCAGCAGGGTGGGCACATCCTTCATGGAGTGAACGGCAATGTCGATGCGGTCGTTCAGCAGGGCGGCGTCGAGGGTTTTGGTAAAAACGCCCTGGACACCCAGTTCGTACAGGGGTGTGACGGTGTCGATATCGCCTTCGCTTTTGATGTACACCAGTTCGGAGGGAACGCCGTGTTCCTTCAGGAGGTTCTGAACTAAAGTTGCCTGCCACACAGCCAGCTGGCTGTCGCGGGTGCCGATGCGGATAACCTTCTGCATGCTTAGTTGTTGATCGCTGCGGTGATGAACGTATTGATAGCTTCGATAAAGTGGCAGGCGCCCTGGTTCTTTTCGCGGATGCTGGCGGCCATTTCGTTGATCACCCGTTGGATGCGGGCATCCGCTTCCTTGGTGCAGGTGATGGTGGTGCAGCCAACGGTTTCGAACAGGGGGCTGGTGTTGATCTCTTTGAGTTTGAGCTTGGCGGCCTTCAGCAGGGGCACGTGGCGGCGCATTTCGCACCAGTCCAGGAATTCGCAGATCAGCTCGGCGATGATAGCCTTTGCCTTGGGCACTTCCGCCTCGCGTTTGCGGAGGGTTTCGTCTTTGAGCTTCGACAGTTCGTCCACGTTCACCATCTGCACGTTGGGAAGCTGCTGGGCGGCGTCTTCCACGTTGTAGGGAATGGACAGGTCGATAATGAGTTTGTCGTTGCCGCCTTCGAGGTGGGTCTTCAGGATGGTGGGCTCGGCCGAGTTGGTAGCCACCAGGATGATGTCGGCTTTTTCAATCTGGTCGTTCAGATCGCTGAGGGGAGCGGCTTTCAGGCCCAGCTCGGCTGCCAGTTCGGCAGCTTTCTGCTCGGTGCGGTTTACCAGGGTAATGTTGCGGGTATCGAGGTAGTCGACCAGGTTTTTGCAGGTATTGCGGCCGATCTTGCCTACGCCCAGGAGTAAAATGTTTTTGGAAGCGACTTCGGTAACGGTATTGCGGATGTACTGAACGGCAGCGAAGGAGACGGAGACGGTGCCACCGCTGAGTTCGGTATTATTCTTGATGAGCTTGGAGGACTGCAGCACGCAGTTGATCAGGCGTTCCATGAAGGCGCCGATAAAGCCTTGTTCTTTGGCAAATTTCACGGCGGTCTTCATCTGGCCGATGATCTCGTAGTCACCCAGGATCTGGGAGTCGAGGCCGGCGGCTACATTGAAGAGGTGCTCGATGGCTTCTTCGCCGCTTTTGATGTAGGCCAGCTTCGTAAAGGTGGCGGCATCGCCGGCGGTCTGGGTGCACAGCAGGTCGATCAGCTGGCGGCTGTTGGCGGCAAAGCCATAGATCTCGGTGCGGTTGCAGGTGGAAAGAACAAACAATTCGGTTAATCCAACCTTGGCGGCCTGTTGTAACAGGACGGCATACTGGTCGTTGTTAACGGCGTATTGACCACGAATAGAGGCGTCGGATTTTTTATAGTTGATTCCTGCTATAAAGAAGTGAGCTATGTTTTTGTGGTAGTTTGAGTTCATGTATTATTCGTAAGTCGCTTCTGCAAAAGTACTTTGGCATCCCTTAACGGCAGAATTGTTCTGTCATTACAGTGTCATTTTGAGGGTTGATTTTTGTCAGGTCGCCCGCTGAGGGCGGTCAGATAAGGGTATTGTTTAGGCCTGCGGAGATCGGCAGAGCCCGGAATTCGCCTGATTCTCAGAATACAATCACATAATGCTTTATTTTAACTCATTCTGCTTTTTGCGGCTGTTTCCCCTTTGCAAGGCGGGCACTGGCCCTTCCGCATGGCCTTATTTCCGTATTGCCGCAAAGCCGTAAACTTCCTCCTACATTTGCAGCCAGCAAAGGAGATACTATGAAAAGAGCTGTTGTACTCATGAACCTGGGGTCGCCCGACTCCACGCGTGTGAAGGATGTCAAACGATACCTGGATGAATTCCTGATGGACGAACGGGTGATCGACAAGCCCTGGCTGGCGCGGGCCCTGCTGGTCAAAGGCATCATTGTGCCCTTCCGGGCGCCGAAGTCGGCGGCCGCCTACCAGTCCATCTGGACCAAGGAGGGCTCTCCCCTGATGGTCATCAGCCGGCAGTTGCGCGACGCCCTGCAAAAAGAGGTGGAAGAACCGGTGGTCCTCGCCATGCGCTACGGCACTCCTTCGCCGAAAGAAGCCTACGACGAGCTGCTGCAAAAGCACCCCGACCTGCAGGAGGTACTGCTGGTGCCGCTCTACCCCCACTACGCGATGAGCAGCTACGAAACCGCCGTGGAATACGCCAAGGAGCAGCACCAAAAGGGAAAATACAGCTTCAAGCTGACCGTGCTTCCGGCTTACTACGACAACGAAGACTACCTCCGTGCCCTGGCCGAAAGCATTAAACCGCACCTCGAAGGAGGCTACGACCGCATCCTGTTTTCGTACCACGGCGTGCCCGAACGCCATATATATAAAGGAGACGTGACCGGCCGCCACTGCCTGAAGGTAGCCGACTGCTGCAACGTTCCCTCCGAGGCGCATAAATACTGCTACCGCCACCAGTGCTATAAAACCACCCAGCTGGTAACGGACCGCCTGGGCATTCCGAAGGACAAATGGGAACAATCCTTCCAGTCGCGCCTGGGCCGCGACCCCTGGCTGCAGCCCTACACCGCCAAGCGCCTGGAGGAACTGCCGAAGGAAGGGGTCAAAAACCTGCTGGTGGTTTGCCCGGCCTTTGTAAGCGACTGCCTGGAAACCCTGGAAGAGATCGCCGAGGAAGGCAAGGAAACCTTCCTGCATGCCGGCGGCCAGCGCTTCGAAATGATCCCCTGCCTGAATGTGCACCCGCTGTGGGTGAAGGCCCTGGCAAAATGGATTGGGAAAATGTAGAATGTAAAATATAGAATGTAAAATGTAAAATATGGAAGGAAGGCATATTGCTTCTCTTGCATTTTACATTCTGTATTTCATCAATATTTTACATTTTACATTCTACATTTTATATTTTACATTCTCCCCATGTACCTAAAGGCGCTCCATATCATTTTCATCGTTACGTGGTTCAGCGGCATGTTTTACATCGTTCGCTTATTTATATATAATACCGAAGCCGCCGAACAGCAGGAGCCGGCCCGGTCGATCCTGCAACAGCAGTACGGAATAATGATCAAACGGCTCTGGTTCGGCATCACCTGGCCTTCGGCGGTGCTGACACTTATTTTCGGCCCGGCCGTGATGGTGGAACTGGGGTGGCACCGGGTGGTTTTTGCCCCCGGCGGCCAGTGGCTGCTGATCAAGCTGCTGTTTGTGCTGGGCCTGTACGCCTACCATTTTACCCTGCACCGCCTGTATCAGCAACAGGCAGCAGGCCTGTTCAAATACTCCTCGCAGCAGTTGCGGGTATGGAACGAGGTGGCCACCATTTTCTTGGTGGCGATCGTGATGCTGGCCACGGTCAAGCAAAGCATGAGCCTGCTTTGGGGACTGGGCGGACTGGTGGGCTTTGTCGTGGTGCTGATGAGCGCCATCAAGATCTATAAAAATGTACGGGCCAAGGCAGGCTAGGCAGGATTTCCGTTTTTTGTAACTCCTATTTTCTTTTTTCGAAAAGGGCCCTGGCTGCCAAGCCCGAGTTTTGTACCGCGATATTTCATAATAGTTTCTAACAGGAAAAGGAGGCTGCCCCAGCACGGGCAGCCTTTTTTAATTGGTCCCGCCGCCCAGGCGCTTTTCCGCTAAAGCCCTGATTCCCAATTCCTGATAACCCAATTCCCACCCCTGTACCTCCAGGTCCGTACCTCGTACTTATTTCCTACCTTTGCACCCATTTTTTCATTCAAGCATATTCCGCCTTATGGCCACCAGGTATAAAGAATTTAAACATTTAAACTTGCCTTCCATTGAAAAGGAGATCCTTGAAAAGTGGAAGCGTGAACAGGCATTTGAGAAAAGTGTAACGATCCGGGAAGACGCCCAGCCGTTCGTATTCTACGAAGGGCCGCCCAGCGCCAACGGCATGCCCGGCATTCACCACGTGATCTCCCGTACCCTCAAGGACCTGGTGTGCCGCTACAAAACCATGAAAGGTTTTCGCGTGGAGCGCAAAGGCGGCTGGGACACCCACGGCCTGCCGGTAGAGCTGGGCGTGGAAAAAGAACTGGGCATCACCAAGGAAGACATCGGCAAAACCATCTCGGTGGCCGAATACAACCAGAAGTGCCGCGAAGCCGTGCTCCGCTATAAAGACAAGTGGGACGACCTGACCACCAAGATGGGCTACTGGGTGGACCTGCAAAACCCCTACATCACCTTTACCAACGAATACATCGAAAGCCTGTGGTGGTGCCTGAAGCAGCTGTACGAAAAAGACCTGCTGTACAAGAGCGTCTCCATCCAGCCGTATTCCCCGGCTGCCGGCACCGGCCTGAGCTCCCACGAGCTGAACCAGCCCGGCTGCTATAAAATCGTCAAGGATACCAGCGCCACCGTCCTGTTCAAGGCCGTCAAGGACGGCCGCAGCGCCTTCCTGTTTGACGCCGCCGCAAGCGACGAGGTGTACTACCTGGCCTGGACCACCACCCCCTGGACCCTGCCGTCCAACCTCGGCCTGACCGTGGGCGCCCACATCGACTACGTGCTGGTAAAGACCTTCAACCCCTACACCCACCTGCCGGTGAACGTGGTGCTGGCCAAGGCCCTGCTGGGCAAATACTTCAGGCCCGAAGGCGAGAACGGCGACTTTGACGGCTACAGCGAAGCCTCCAAGCTCCTGCCCTGGACCATCCTGGCCGAATTCAAAGGCAAGGACCTCGAAGAGCTGGAGTACGAGCAACTGCTGCCCTACGAAGGCAACTCCCGCCAGGCCGTGGAAGCCATCACCCCCGGCGCCAGACCCTTCCGCCTGCTGCTGGGCGACTTCGTGACCACCGAAGACGGTACCGGTATCGTGCATACCGCCCCGGCCTTTGGCGCGGATGACTACCGGGTCGGCAAAAAATACAACATCGGCATCCTCACCCTGGTGGACCGCGAAGGAAAATTCGTGGACGGCCTGGGCGAGTTCAGCCACCGCTATATTAAAGATTACAAGGGCGAAACCGGCTACGTGGACGTGAACGTGGACATTTCGGTAAAACTGAAAAAAGAGAACCGGGCCTTCAAAGTAGAAAAATACGAACACAGCTACCCTCACTGCTGGCGTACCGACAAGCCGGTGGTGTACTACCCGCTCGACGCCTGGTTTATCCGTACCACCGCCCTGCGCGACCGCATGGTAGAGCTGAACAAGACCATCAACTGGAAACCCAAGGCTACCGGCGAAGGCCGTTTCGGCAACTGGCTGGAAAACATGGTGGACTGGAACCTCAGCCGCAGCCGCTATTGGGGCACGCCCCTGCCGGTTTGGCGCACCGAGGACGGCAGCGAGGAAAAATGCATCGGCTCCATCGAAGAGCTGAACGCCGAGATCCGCAAGGCCAGCCAGGTGCTGGGGGGCGACGTGAATAAGAACTACCTGCACGACGGCATCCTGGACCTGCACAAGCCCTACGTGGACGAAGTGATCCTGGTGTCCGCCTCCGGCCAGCCCATGCGCCGCGAGCCCGACCTCGTGGACGTTTGGTTCGATTCCGGCGCCATGCCCTACGCCCAGTGGCATTATCCTTTTGAGCATGGGGAGAAATTCAAAAACAACTTCCCCGCCGACTTCATCTGCGAAGGCGTGGACCAGACCCGCGGCTGGTTTTACACCCTGCACGCCCTGGGCGCCATGCTGTTCGACAGCGTCGCCTACAAGACCGTGGTTTCCAACGGCCTGGTGCTCGACAAGAACGGCAATAAAATGAGTAAGCGCCTCGGCAACGTGGTGGATCCTTTCCAGACCATCGAAAGCTTTGGCGCCGACGCCACCCGCTGGTACCTCATCACCAACGCCTCGCCCTGGGACAACCTCAAATTCGACATCGAGGGCATCCGGGAAGTGCAGCGCAAGTTCTTTGGTACCTTATATAATACCTACCAGTTCTTCTCGCTCTACGCCAACGTGGACGGCTTTACGTTCAGCGAGGCCTACGTGCCCCTGGACCAGCGCCCCGAGATCGACCGCTGGATCCTTTCTTCCCTGCAAACCCTGGTGAAGAAAGCCACCGCCGCCTTCGACGACTACGAGCCCACCACCGCCGGCCGCCTGGTGGAAGACTTCGTGGACGAGCACCTGAGCAACTGGTACGTGCGCCTCTGCCGCCGCCGGTTCTGGAAGGGCGAGTACGAGCACGACAAGATCTGCGCCTACCAGACCCTGTACGAGTGCCTCGAAACGGTGGTGCGCCTGATGGCCCCCATTTCGCCTTTCTTCAGCGACGAGCTCTTCAATAATCTCAATGCCGTGACCGGCCGGTTCCCCGAAGCCACTTCCGTGCACCACGTGGAATTTCCCGTAGCGCAGGAAGAGCTCATCGACAACCTGCTGGAAGAGCGGATGCAGCTGGCCCAGGACGCTTCTTCGCTGATCCTGTCGCTGCGCAAAAAGGCCAACATCAAGGTGCGCCAGCCGCTGCAAAAGGTGCTGATCCCCGTGCTCAACCCCGTGATGCAGCAGCAGCTGCAAAAGGTGGAGAACCTCATCCTGAGCGAGGTGAACGTGAAAGAGCTGCAATTCCTCTACGATACCGAAGGCTTTATCAAGAAAAAGATCAAGCCCAACTTCCAGGCGCTGGGCAAAAAGCTGGGCCCCAAAATGAAGGCGGTGACGGCGGCGCTGGCACAATTTAGTCAGCACGAAATTGCATTTTTTGAAAAAGATGGCCGATATTCACTCACTGTAGGGTCCGACGAACCGGTAGAACTGACGCTGAGCGAGGTGGAGATTACCAGCGAGGACATCCCCGGCTGGACCGTAGCCAGCAAGGGACCGCTGACCGTAGCCCTCGACATCAACGTCACACCGGAGCTGGTGCAGGAAGGCGATGCCCGGGAGTTCATCAACCGCATTCAGAAGATCCGCAAGGACAGCGGCTTTGACGTTACCGACCGCATCGAGGTGAAGGTGGCCGCCAATAACGGCCTGCGGGAATCGCTGACGAAATTTACGAACTATATTTGTGCTGAAATTTTGGCAGATAAATTAGAGCTGACAGGCGAAATCGACCATGGCACGGAAATAGAAGTAAATGACCATCCTCTGAAAGTTATTGTCTCAAAAAAGGGGTAGAAGCATATGGCTACAAAAAAAGACGATCCGAAAAAGGCAGAAAAGGCCGTGGCCGGTACCGGCAAGGCGGCTGCCAAAGCGACTGCGGACAGTAAAAGCCCTGCACCGGCGGGGAAAAGCCCTGCTCCGGCCCAGCCTGCAGGTGCTGCCGCCGGCGAAGCGGTGAACAAACCCGTGACGCCTGTGGAAAAGACTGCCGTAGAGGCACCCTCCCAGCAGGAAGTGAAACCCGCCATCAAGCCGCTGGAAAAAACAGCGGGCAAAACCACCAAAGGCGACCCTGCCTCCGGCAAGGCCGCACCCGAACCATCACCAAACCAAGAACAATCTACCCGAATGCGTTATTCCGATGCTGAGCTGACAGAATTTAGAGAGCTGATCAATAGAAAGCTGGAAACGGCCAAGAAAGAGCTGAACTACCTGCAGGGGCTGATCACCCGCAAGGACGAGAGCGGAGACCTGGACGAAGGCCGTTACATGACAATGGAAGATGGCAGCATGAGCATGGAGCGTGAGCAGCTGAGCCAGATGGCCAGCCGCCAGATTCAGTTCATCGACCACCTGGAAAAAGCCATGATGCGGATCGAGAACAAGACCTATGGTGTTTGCCGTGTCACCGGTAAGCTGATCGACAAGGCCCGCCTGCGTGCCGTTCCCCATGCGACCCTCAGCATTGAGGCCAAGCAGATGATGAATAAATAGCCTGCCTATAAATTTTTAAAAACCGCTCTGTTTCCCGGAGCGGTTTTTTTATGCAAAGTAGCCCCGGTCGTGTATTTTTATGCCCCGGTACGCCTTATATATACGTTTAATTTTTAAAGTTCCGTCTCTGTGACCATCCATTTCAACTACGACAAGGGGCAGGTGCTGCAGGCACTGCGCTACCATTTCATATCCAAAGCCGAGATCCGCATCATGATCATCCTGGTCAATGTGTTTGCCCTGACGTCGGCCGCCCTGTATTACCTCAAAAAGATCACGCCTATGGCCTTCCTGGTGGGTTCTTTCCTGTGGTTTGCGCTGATGATCACCTTCTGGTTCGTGCTGCCGGGGGTCGTGTACCGGCGGGCGGCAACCTTCAAGGACCATTTTACCATGAGCTTTGAGTCGGACCATTTTTCGGTCGGCAATGAGCGGGGGATGCGCCAGTGGCCCTGGACGGCGCTTAAGAATTTCGTGGAAAGCCCCCATTTCTTCCACCTCTACTTTGATGCCCAGTCGTTTTTCCTGGTGCCCAAGAGCGGCTTTGCCGACAGCGACGAGGTATACGAGATGCGGCAGCTGCTGAAAGCGAAGGTAGGGGGGCGCTAGGCCGCCCCGGAGGGGTTATAATTTTTTCTCCATCAGGTAGTGGGGGATGGTGATCTCGATGAATTCGGTGCCCATACAGTCATAGCCCATCTTTTCGTAGAAGCCTACGGCATTTTTGCGGGCGTGCATGGTAATCTTGCGGTACCCCCGGTCGCGGGCCAGGTTCTCGGCAAACTGCATCAGGGCCTTGCCGATGCCCTTGCCCTGGAGGTCGTTGAGGACGGCCATCTGCCGCAGCCGTACCGTCTGGGAATCGGTTTCCACCAGCATGCAGCAGCCCAGCATCAGGTCGTCGTCGTAGGCGGCGATGAGCAAGTGATCCTTTTCCTGCTCCAGCTCGGTCTCCGAAAAGCACAGACCGAGGGGCTTCCGCAGGATGTCGTCCCGGAGCTTGACCATTTTGAGGTATTCGGCCGTTCCATGATCAATAATCTTCAATGCCATGGCTAAATTTTGGTGCGGCCCAATTTACAAAAGTCTGATTATACGGCCAATAGCGCGGCTCTCAAATAAAAAAGGCAAAAATGATTTTTACGGATTTTAACTCCAAATGACATTTATATCAAAATCTTATATTTTTGCACCACTATAACTAAAATTATACAACATGTCAGACATTGCAGTAAGAGTAAAAAAGATCATTGTTGACAAATTGGGAGTTGACGAGGCAGAAGTAACTAATGAAGCTTCTTTTACAAACGACCTGGGTGCCGATTCGCTGGACACCGTAGAATTGATCATGGAATTCGAAAAAGAATTCAACATCTCTATTCCTGATGAGCAAGCCGAAACCATCACTACAGTAGGCCAGGCAGTGACTTATTTAGAAGAGCACGCCAAATAGTTTCTTCATTTGAGTTGATTGAATTTAACGGAATAAATGATTTGCCCGCCTTTGCCGTTTACACACAGCGAAGGCGGTTTTATCTTTCACAAAACGTATCTACATACTAACAACAGGGGCTATATGCAATTTAAGCGGATAGTAGTAACCGGGATGGGGGCCCTAACTCCTTTAGGAAACTCCATTACAGAGTACTGGAATAATTTAAGAAACGGTGTCAGCGGCGCCGACTTTATCAAGCAGTTCGACGCGTCGAAGTTTAAAACCCGCTTTGCCTGCGAAATCAAGAATTTCGACCCCTTCAACTTCCTCGACCGCAAAGAAGCCCGCAAACTGGACCGGTTTACCCAAACCGCGGTTGTCGCCAGCGACCAGGCCATGCTTGACGCAGGCATCAACAAAGACAATGTGGACGTGGATCGTGTAGGCGTGGTATTCGGCAGCGGCATCGGTGGCCTGATCACCTTCCAGGAAGAAGTCATCAACTTTGCCAAAGGTGACGGTACTCCCCGCTTCAACCCGTTCTTTATCCCCAAAATGATCCTGGATATTGCTGCCGGCCATATTTCCATGCGGCACGGCTGGCGCGGACCCAACTTCGCCGTGGTGAGCGCCTGTGCGTCCTCCACCAACGCCATGATGGAAGCCTTCAACCTCATTCGGTTGGGCAAGGCCGATATCATCGTTACCGGCGGATCGGAAAGCGTTGTCAGCGAGGCCGGCGTAGGCGGCTTTAACGCCATGAAGGCCCTCAGCGAGCGCAATGACGACCCCAAAACGGCTTCCCGCCCCTACGACAAGGACCGCGACGGCTTTGTGATGGGCGAAGCTGCCGGCGTACTGGTGTTCGAAGAGCTGGAACATGCCCTGAAACGCGGCGCCAAAATCTATTGCGAGATCGCCGGTGCCGGCGCTACCGCTGACGCACACCACATGACGGCCCCCCACCCCGAAGGACTGGGCGCCAAGAACGTGATGCTGGCCGCCCTGGCGGATGCCGGCTTGGCCCCCACCGATATCCAATACATCAACACCCACGGTACTTCCACCCCCCTGGGCGACGTAGCCGAAATAAAGGCGATCCTGGATGTTTTCGGCGAGCATGCGTTCCAGCTGAATATCAGCTCCACCAAATCGATGACGGGCCACTGCCTGGGTGCCGCCGGCGTGATCGAGGCCATCGCCTGTATCCAGGCCGTTCAGCACGACCTGGTACCGCCCACCATCAACCACTTTACCGACGACCCGGAACTGGATTCCCGCCTGAACTTTACCTTCGGAGAGGCCCAGCACCGCACGGTAAACGCCGCCCTGAGCAATACTTTCGGATTCGGCGGGCATAACGCTTGCATGATCTTTAAAAAGTATATTGCTTAATTTCAATTGCGCTTATCCGTAAAAAAGTAGCTTATTGCCCGTGAACTTTTGGAAATCACTTTACAAAAAGCATTTCAATTTCAATTCGTCCTTCAAGAAACAGTTGAAGGCGGTTTTGGGTTTTACCCCGGGCGATACTACTTTATACAAAATAGCCCTTACGCATCGCTCGGTAAAGGAAACGAGCGATGAGAACAACGAACGGCTCGAATACCTGGGCGATGCCATCCTCAGCGCCATCATCGCCGATTACCTGTTCAAACGCTATCCCTACAAGGAGGAAGGCTTCCTGACCGAAATGCGCAGCAAGATGGTCAACCGCCAGCAGCTGAACGACATCGCCATCAAGATGGGGCTGAAAAAGATTACCGTCTTCAACAAGTCGGACGGCTCGCTGAAGGTCAGCCAGATCTTTGGCAATACCCTGGAGGCCCTGGTGGGCGCCGTTTACCTGGATAAAGGCTACCTGAAAACCAGCCGCTGGGTGAGCGAGCACATCATCATTCCCCATATGTTCGTGGACGACCTGGAGATTTTAGAGATCAACCACAAGAACAAGCTGTACGGCTGGGCCAACAAAAACGGCAAGCAGCTGGAGTTCGAAACCATCAACGAACAAATGGAAGGCGGGCGCCGCCTGTTTACCGTAGCCGCCGTGGTCAACGGCCAGATCATTGCCCAGGGCCGGGGCTTCAACAAAAAAGACGCTTCCCAGATCGCCGCGCAACTGGCCGTCGAAAAGCTGGGCATCATGCCCCCCGAAGCAGGAAAACACTAAACTGAGTTTACGAGTTGGAGACAGTTCTTTAGTTTCTAAGTTCCTGAGTTCCTGAGTTGAGCGTTCGCCCGTTTACCTGTTCCTTTTTGGGTAATGAGTTTTGATCTTTATTTATATTTCCTTCTTCTCCTGGCAGAGTTCGATGAGGACGCCGTTGGTGTTTTTGGGGTGAAGGAAGCAGACGAGTTTGTTATCCGCCCCGTTTTTAGGCGTTTCGTTCAGTAAAACAAACCCTTCCGCCTTCAGGCGCTCCATTTCCTTATAAATATCTGCTACCTCGAAGGCAATATGGTGCAATCCTTCCCCTTTCCGCTCAATAAATTTCCGGATCACCCCATCTTCGGCCGTTGATTCCAGCAATTCTACCTTTGTTTCCCCTTTTTTAAAAAAAGCCGTGACCACCTTTTCCGAGGCCACCTCTTCTTTCTTATAACAACCCGTATCCAGCAACTTTTCAAACAGGGGCACCGACAGCTCCAAAGAATGGACGGCTATTCCAATATGCTCTACTTTATTCATACGCTAAAATTAAGGCTAAGCAATAAAGAGAAGGGCAGAAAGGCGTACGCTTAACTCAGGAACTCAGGAACTTAGGAACGCTCCCTTAACGCGTAAACCCGTAAACTTGTAAACTCGTAAACTCGAAGAAGCATGCAACTCCCCATCTATTTGGATTACAACGCCACAACGCCCTGCGACCCGCAGGTGGCGGAGGCTATGATGCCGTTTTTTACCCGCTTTTTTGGCAATGCAGCCAGCCGCAGCCATGCCTTTGGCTGGCAGGCCGAAGAAGCCGTGACCGGCGCCCGGGAGCAGGTGGCCCGCCTCATCGGGGCGCAGGAGGCCGAGATCGTTTTTACTTCGGGAGCTACCGAAAGCGATAACCTCGCCCTGAAAGGTGTGTACGAGCTGTTTTCAGGAAAAGGCAATCACATCATTACTACCGTTATCGAGCACAAAGCCGTGCTGGATACCTGCAAGCACCTGGAAAAGCTGGGCGCCGACATCACCTACCTGCCTGTCAACAGCGAGGGGCTGGTAGACCTGGACCAGCTGGCTGCCGCCATCCGGCCCACCACGATCCTGATCTCGGTCATTTATGCCAACAACGAAATTGGGGTCATCCAGCCCATGCGGGAGATCGGCGCCCTGGCCAAGGAAAAAGGCATTCTTTTCTTTAGTGATGCTACCCAGGCGGTGGGCAAGATCCCGGTGGAGGTGATGGCGGACGGGATTGACCTGATGGCCTTTTCCGCTCATAAGCTGTACGGCCCGAAAGGGGTAGGGGCCCTGTACGTGCGGCGCCGCAATCCCCGGGTGCGGCTGGTGGCCCAGCTGGACGGGGGCGGTCACGAACGGGGACTGCGCAGCGGCACCTTGAACGTACCCGGCATCGTGGGCTTCGGCAAGGCCTGCGCCCTCTGCGAAGCGCAGCTGGAAACGGAAGCGCAACGGCTAGGTGGCCTACGCGATAAACTGGAGGCGGCCCTGCTGCAACTGGAAGAAACCTATGTCAACGGCAGCCGTTCGTTCCGCCTGCCGCAAGTCACCAACCTGTCGTTTGCCTATATCGAAGGCAGTGCGCTGATGATGGGCTTCAACAAGGACATTGCCCTTTCCTCCGGCTCGGCCTGCACCTCGGCCTCCATGGAACCTTCCTACGTGCTAAAAGCACTGGGACTGGGCAACGACCTGGCCCGCAGCTCGCTGCGCTTCAGCCTGGGGCGGTTCACCACCGAAGAAGAGGTGGATTACGTGATCGAACGCATCTCCGCCACCGTCCGCCACCTCCGCGCCACCAGCCCGGTCTGGAACCTGTATCAACAAGGAGTCGAGTTTGACCGGACAGGCTGGAAAAAGTAGTTTACGAGTTTACTTGTTTACGAGTTCGTTGGGGTAGGTTTTGGGTAATTGGTTATTATCCCAGGTTGAGATCATTAGTTTTTTAGTTTATTGTTCTCCGTTTACTGTATGTTCGGCACGTAAATTCCTAATATCCTAATTCCAATTAACCAATTCCTCGGTTTTACCGCACTTTTGCATTTTACATTTAATATTTACATTTCCCTCATGTGGTCTATTTGCAAGAAGGAGCTCAGCCAGTTTTTCAGCAGCCTTACGGGTTTTATTGCCATCATTGTTTTTTTGCTGGTGAACGGCCTGGTGCTGTTTGTGTTCCAGGATAATATGCTGGATTACGGCTATGCCACACTGGAAGCCTTCTTTTCCTTTGCGCCCTGGATATTGCTGTTCCTCATTTCCGCCATCACCATGCGCAGCTTTGCCGATGAATACCGCAGCGGCACCTACGAAGTGCTGCGCACCCGGCCCCTGAGCGGCTGGCAGATCGTCAGCGGCAAATTTTTCGGCAGCTTCCTGGTAGCCGTGGTGGCCCTGCTGCCCACCCTGGTCTATTATATTACCATCAACCGGCTGGCAGCGACCTCCGGCATCGATGCAGGCGCCGCGGCCGGCTCGTACCTGGGACTGCTGTTTATCACCGCCCTGTTCACCGCTATCGGTGTCTGCGTCAGCTCGTTCACGGCCAACCCGGTGGTAGCGTTCCTCATCAGCCTCATTTCCTGCGTGCTGTTTTATTATGGCTTTGCCGCCATCAGCCGGCTGCCCCTGTTCAGCGGCGGGGCGGATTATTGCCTGGAAATGTTCGGCATCGACTTCCATTACCAGAGCATCAGCCGCGGCGTGATCGATACCCGGGACGTTCTGTATTTCCTCAGCCTGACCTTTTTCTTTTTATTAATTACTGCCAACAACCTCAGAAGAAAATAATAAAGCGGTAGACTGCCTGCCAATGACTATTGACTTTTGACCATTGACGAAAAGATAAAATCTTACATGAAGAAAGAATCCGGAAAAAAACGGGGCCGGTGGGCCGGTTTGCTGGCGGCCCTGGTGGCCGTGAACCTGCTGGCATCATTTGTTCATTACCGCATGGACCTGACCGAGGACAAGCGCTATTCGCTGACCCCGGCTACCCGCCAGCTGCTGCAAAGCCTCGACGACCGGCTGGTGGTGACGGTCTTCCTGAAAGGCGACTACCCCGCCGGCTTTAAAAAATTGAGCAACTCCACGGAAGAATTTTTGCGCCTGCTCCGGGAAACCAATACGTCCCAGGTTACCTACCGCTTTGTGTCGCCCGAAGAGGAAGCCGGCGGCGGCAAGACCTGGGGCGACTCGCTTGCTTCTATGGGCGCCGTCCCCATCAACCTGACGGTGCAGGTGAAGTCGGGGCAGGAAAGCAAGCTGGTGTATCCCGTGGCCCTGCTCCAGTACAAAGACCAGGCGGGCCTGGTGAATATTTATAAGGGCAGCACCCGCCTCATTACCCCCCAGGAGCTGAACAATGCGGAGGCCATGATGGAGTACCAGTTTGCCCGGACCATCGACCGCCTCCTCCATCCCGACCGGCCCTTTGTGGCCTATGCCGTGGGCAACGGCGAGCCCGCCGGCCCGGAGACCTACGACCTGCAACAGACCCTCCGCAACGATTACAACCTGTTTACACTGGACCTCCAAAAGCAAAACAGCATCCCCGATACCATAAAGGCCCTGCTGATTGTAAAGCCGTCCACGCCGTTTACCGACGACCAGAAGCTGAAGATCGACCAGTACGTGATGCGGGGCGGAAAGGTGCTCTGGTTCGTGGACAACCTCTTTGCCGAACAGGACAGCCTCAGCTTTAAAGCGCAGCTGATCGCCTACGAGCGCAACCTGAACCTCCAGGATATCCTGTTCCGCTACGGCGTGCGCCTGAACCCCGACCTGCTGATGGACCTCCAGTGCGACTTCATGCCGTTTGCAGTGGGCGGCAGCGCCGGCAACCCGCAATACGAATTCCTGCACTGGAACTATTTCCCCTTGTTCGAGTCGCGGGACAACCATATTATCAACAAGAATATCGGACTGGTGGCCGGCCGCTTTGTCAACTCCATCGATACGGTGGAGGCGGAGGGCATCAAAAAAACCTTCCTGCTGCAAAGCTCCGCCAACTCCCGCACCATCAGCACGCCGGCGCTGATCAGCCCGAACGAAAACCGCAACGCCCCCGAGGACGCCCTGTTTCAAAAAAATGGCCTGCCGGCAGCGGTGTTGCTGGAAGGATCGTTCGCCTCCTTGTACCGGGGCCGCATCAGCCGCGCCCAAATGGACAGCCTGCGGCCCATCGGCGGCTTCCGCGACAGCGGCCCCGCCGACGGCAAGATGATCGTGGCCGCCGACGGCGACCTGGTGCTGAACGATGTGTCGACCCGACAGGGGCCCCTGCCCATGGGCATGAACCTCTACACCGCCGGCTCGCAGTACGAGTACCAGTTTGCCAACCGCGATTTCCTCCTGAATTGCTTGGAATACCTCACCAGCAAAAGCAGCATCATCGAAACCCGCAACAAGGAAAACGTGCTGCGCCTGCTTGACACCCGCAAGGTGGAAGCGGAAAAAACCTTCTGGCAACTCATCAACATCGGCCTTCCTCTTGCACTGGTTATCCTTGCAGGTGTCGTTTACCAGTATGTACGCAAGAGGAAGTTTACGAGTTTACAAGTTCACGAGTTTACGAGTTAGTTCCTGGGTTTCTGAGTTCCTAAATGAAGTGGCTTCCGGAATTTCCAGGGAACTCGTAAACCCGTAAACCCGTAAACTCGTAAACTCTCCTCTATCTTTGCCGACCTTAGAGGACTATATTATGACGCCAAATGAGATAACGTACGCAGTTTTTGGAATTGTATTATTAATTGCTATTGTATTTGACCTGGGCCTGCTGAGCAAGGGCTCCAAGGTCATGAGCATGAAAAAAGCCCTGTGGCAGACCCTGTTCTGGGTGGCGCTGGCCATGGCGTTTTTCGTGTTTATGTGGTACGAAAAAGGCCATACGACGGCCCTGGAGTACCTGAGCGCCTACCTGATGGAGTGGAGCCTCAGCATCGACAACATCTTTGTCTTCATCCTTATATTCACCTTTTTCAAAATCCCGGCCACCCATTATGCCCGGGCCCTGCTGATCGGGATCCTGATGGCCATCATCTTCCGCATCATCTTTATTACCGTGGGTGTGGCCCTGGTGTCGAAGTTCAGCTGGATCCTCTACATTTTTGGCGTTATCCTGGTGTGGACCGGCATCAAGATCTTCCGGGCCGGTGAAGACGAGGAGTTCAACCCGGCGGAAAGCCCGGTCTACAAGCTCGTGAACCGCTTCTTCCCGGTGGCGGCCGACGATACCAGCGGCAAGTTTACGATCATGCGCGACGGCAAGCGCTATTTCACCAACATGTTCGTGGTGATCATCGTGCTGGCCACCACCGACATCGTGTTTGCCCTCGACAGCATCCCGGCGGTCTTTGCCATTTCACAGGAGCGCCTGGTGATTTATACCAGCAACATCTTCGCGGTGCTGGGCCTGCGCTCGCTGTTCTTCCTGCTGCGCGGGGCGGTGGCCAAGTTCGAGTACCTGCAGCAGGGCATCGCCATCGTACTCATTTTTATCGGTTTTAAAATGCTGATCGAGTACTTCCATGTACATGTTCCCATACTTGTTTCGTTAATGATGATCCTCGTCTGCCTGGGCGGCTCGGTAGTGTACTCGCTGCAGGTGGCCCGCAGGCGTGCCAAAAGTGAAGAATAACCGTGTATTCCATTGAAACCATATGCGCTGTCGTGGACGGCGAGATCGTACATGCCGCCGCCGAAGGCATGATCTCCGAGCTGGTGTACGACAGCCGGAAGGTGCAGGAGCCCGCCTCCGCCCTGTTCTTTGCCCTGGTGACCGCCCATGACGACGGCCACCGCTTTCTGTCCGACGCCTTCGCAAGGGGCGTGCGGCGCTTCGTGGTCAGCAAGCCCGTGGACTTTGCCGGCTTCCAGGAGTGCACCCTGGTGCAGGTGGCCGACACGCTGCAGGCCCTGCAGCAGCTGGCCGCCTTTCACCGCCGCCACTTCCAGGTGCCCGTCATCGGCATCACCGGCAGCAACGGCAAAACGGTGGTCAAGGAATGGCTGCACCAGTTGCTGGAAGGGGATCACCATATCGTCCGCAGTCCCAAAAGCTATAATTCGCAGATCGGCGTTCCCCTGAGCGTCTGGCAGATGCACCTGCAGCACAACCTGGCCATTTTCGAGGCCGGCATCTCCCATACCGGCGAGATGGCGCGGCTGCAGCCGATCATCCAGCCGACCATCGGCGTGCTCACCAATATCGGCGAGGCCCACGATGCCGGCTTCAGCTCGCACCAGCAAAAGCTCGACGAAAAACTAAAACTGTTTGCCCAGGCCGAGGTGGTCATCGGCCCCGTGGAGTGGCTGGACGGCTCGGGCATCGGGCGGCCCCTGCTCACCTGGGGCGCCCGCAAGGATGCCGACCTGCAGGTGCTGTCAATGGAAAAAGTGCCCCTTGCCCCGGGAGCGGAAGGCACCCGGGTGGTGGCCCGGCGGCAGGACCAGGGCTACAGCTTTTTGATTCCTTTCGCCGACGAGGCCTCCCTTCAAAACGCCCTCAACTGCGTGTGCGTGCTGCTGCACCTGCGCTACGACGAAGAACAGATCAACCGGCGGCTGGCGCTGCTGCACCCCATTGACATGCGGCTGCAGTTTACCCAGGGCATCAACGGCTGCGGCATTATTAACGACAGCTACAGCGCCGACATCACCTCTTTACACCTGGCCCTCGACTTCCTGCAGCAGCAGGGCGCCGGCCAGCAGCATACCGTTATCTTATCCGATTTTGTAGAGAGCGGCAAGACCGACGCCCTGCTGTACGAAAGCATCGCCCAGGCGCTGAAGCAGCACGGGGTGCAGCGGGTGATCGCCATCGGCGAAAAGATCCGCAGCTTCCTGCCTCCATATATGGAAGGGGTGCAGCTGTCGCTGTTTCCCGATACGGCGGCCTTTATCCAGTCGTTCCGCAGCTCGTCGTTCAGCCACGAGACCATTTTGATCAAAGGGGCCCGGGTGTTCCAGTTCGAACGCATCGCCCGCCTGTTCGAGCAGAAGGTGCACCAGACCCTGCTGGAGATCGACCTCAACGCCATTGCCCATAACTTAAAGGAGTACCAGCGGCTGCTGCGGCCCGGCACGAAGGTGATGGCCATGGTCAAAGCCTTTGCCTACGGCAGCGGCGGCTCCGAGATTGCCGGCGTGCTTCAATTTAATAAGGTCGATTACCTGGGCGTGGCCTACGTGGACGAGGGCGTGGAGCTGCGCAAGACCGGCGTGTCGCTGCCCATTATGGTGATGAACGCCGACGAAACGGCCTTCGGCGCCCTGGTGGAGTACCACCTGCAGCCGGTGATTTATTCCTTCCGCCTGCTGGAGCAGTTCGACCGCTACCTGAAAGACCAGGGACTAAGCGGTCACCCGGTGCACATCGAGGTGGAAACCGGCATGAACCGCCTGGGCTTTGCCGCCACCGACATGGGGGCGCTGGGCGCGGCCTTGTCCGCCTCCGCAGTCCGGGTAGTGAGCATGTTCAGCCATTTTGCGGCCAGCGAGGACCCGGACCAGGATGCCTTTACGCTGCAGCAGCACGCTGTTTTTGTCAAAGCCGCCGACCAGCTGCAGCAGGCCCTTCCGTATTCCTTCCTCCGCCACATGGCCAACTCGGCAGCTATTGTGCGGCATCCCCAGCTGCACCTCGACATGGTGCGCCTGGGCATCGGCCTGTACGGGGTGGAAACCACCACCGACCTGCTGCACCTGCAGCCGGTAGCCACCCTGAAATCCACCGTGGCCCAGCTGAAAAAGGTACAGGCCGGCGAGTCGGTCAGCTACAACCGGCGGGGCAAGGTGCACGAGGATTCGCTGATAGCCACCATCCGCATCGGCTATGCCGACGGCTACTCGCGGCGCTTTGGCAACGGCACGGGCAAGATGTGGGTGAACGGCCGGCTGGCGCCCGTCATCGGCACGGTCTGCATGGACATGACCATGATCGACGTCACCCGCATACCGGGGGTGAAGGAAGGCGACGAGGTGGTGGTCTTCGGGCGGCCCCTGCCCGTGCAGCAGGTAGCCGCCTGGATCGGCACCATTCCCTACGAGATCATGACCTCCGTTTCGCAGCGGGTCAAGCGCATTTATTTCCAGGAATAGGGCGGGTGTTAAATCGCCCCTCCGCGGGACGGACGGGCATTTTTCCCCTTATCTTTGCTGGCTTAGTATAAAAAAACATCAAACGAAACCTTCCGGGCGGTGAGGACCAATGTAGGGCAGAGCGCTGCTCTTTTTCCATTGTTTGCCAGGGGAAACTGCTGAAGGTCCGGAAGCCATAATTTATCTACATGAAACTACGCTCTGCCGTACTAATTGTTTTGCTGGTGATCTTTGCCGACCAGGCACTGAAAATATGGATCAAGACCCATTTCCCCTTTGGTCATATTACCAATATGCTGGGATTGCCGTGGGCAAGGCTTTATTTTATTGAGAACGAAGGCATGGCCTGGGGCTGGAAGTTCGGCGGCGATACGGGCAAGATGGTGCTGACGCTGTTCCGCCTGGCTGCCGTGATCTTCGGTACCTGGTACCTGGGCAAGATCGTGCGGGAAAAGTATTCCCGCGGGTTCATTGTCTGCGCTTCGCTGATCTATGCCGGCGCCCTGGGCAACCTCATCGACAGCATGTTTTACGGCATGCTCTTCAGCTCTTCCGACTATTCCACCATCGCCCATATGTTTCCCCAACAGGGTTATGCCGGCTTTTTACACGGCCGGGTAGTGGATATGCTCTATTTTCCCATGGTGCATTCGCGTTTCCCCGACTGGCTGCCCCTGATCGGCGGAGCGGAATTCGAGTTTTTCAGCCCCATCTTCAATATTGCCGATGCCGCCATTTCGGTGGGCGTGATCGTGCTGCTGCTGTTCCAAAAGCGCTTTTTCCGCCGGGAAGGTGATGAGGAGGTGGACGAAGAGGTTGCTGCCGGCGCACAGGCGGGTGAAGCGATCACCGACCGCGAGCCCATCGTGCAGGAAGGAAAAGAAGAAAAGGAATAACCCCGCTCAAGAAAATAACCAAACGCCCTGTCTCCCGACGGGGCGTTTCTTTTTTCCCAAAGGGCAAAAAAAGAAGCCCGTTGCCGGGCTTCCTTTTTTCCACAAATCTATAACCAGTCTAGAGGTCGATTTTGCCTACCATTTTCGCGGGTACTACCCATTCGTCAAATTGTTCCGGAGTAACATAGCCTAATTTCACGGCCATTTCTTTCAGGGTTGTGCCTTCCTTGTGGGCTTTTTGCGCAATTTCTGCCGCTTTATAATAACCAATCTTCGTGTTGAGGGAAGTGACCAGCATCAGCGAGTTGTTCAGGTGCTTCTGGATGTTTTCCTCGATCGGCTCGATGCCGGTCGCACATTTTTCCGTGAAGCTCACGCAACCGTCGCCGATCAGGCGGGCGCTGTGCAGGAAGTTGTAGATCATTACCGGCTTGAACACGTTCAGCTCGAAGTGACCGTTGGAGCCGCCGATATTGATGGCCACGTCGTTACCCAGTACCTGGGCGGCGATCATGGTCAGTGCCTCGCACTGGGTGGGGTTCACTTTGCCGGGCATGATGGAGGAGCCGGGCTCGTTGTCGGGGATAAAGATCTCGCCGATGCCGCTGCGGGGGCCGGAAGACAGCATACGGATGTCGTTGGCGATCTTCATCAGGCTGACCGCTACGGTCTTCAGGGCGCCATGGGCCTCTACGATGGCGTCGTGGGCGGCCAGGGATTCAAATTTGTTTTCGGCGGTCACGAACGGCAGGCCGGTGAGGTCGGCGATGTGACGGGCCACGTTTTCGGAATAACCTTCGGGGGTGTTGATGCCGGTACCTACGGCGGTGCCGCCCAGGGCCAGTTCCGACAGGTGTTCCAGGGTATTTTTAATGGCTTTCAGGCCGTGGTTCAGCTGCGATACATAGCCGCTGAATTCCTGTCCCAGGGTCAGGGGGGTAGCGTCCATGAAGTGGGTGCGGCCGATCTTCACCACGTCCTTGAATTTTTTGCTTTTTTCCGCCAGGGTGTCGCGCAGCAGCTCGATGCCGGGGATGGTCACTTCCAGCAGGATCTTGTAGGCCGCGATGTGCATGGCGGTGGGGAAGGTATCGTTGGAGGACTGCGACTTGTTCACGTCGTCGTTGGGGTGGAGCACCTTGTCCTTGTCGGCCAGGCTGCCGCCGTTGAGCACGTGTCCGCGGTAGGCCACTACTTCGTTCACGTTCATGTTGCTCTGGGTGCCGCTGCCGGTCTGCCATACCACCAGCGGGAAGTATTCGTCCAGCTTTCCTTCGAGGATCTCGTCGCAGGCCTGGCCGATGAGGTTCTTTTTCTCTTCGGGCAGCACGCCGGCTTCGAAGTTGGTGATGGCCGCCGCTTTTTTCAGATAGGCAAATGCGCGAATGATCTCTTTCGGCATCCGGTTAATATCCTGGGCGATTTTAAAGTTTTCGATGCTGCGCTGTGTCTGCGCGCCGTAATACGCGTTGGCAGGTACCTTCACCTCGCCCATGGTATCTTTTTCTATTCTGAAATCCATAGTGGTTTTTATTTGGGGGCCAAAGTTAATTGGAAAAGGGCTTTGTCTGGTTTGTGGTTTGTAGTTTGTGGTTTGTAGTGGGTGTAAAAATCGAAATATCTTTTTTGTCCGGCAACTTTCCGGATAGAAGGGGAGTCGTTATTGAGGGAAACGATGATGGTAAAATTTTATACTATGTGGCGGAACCGACTTTTAGGGATGGTAGGGAGCATGGTACTGAGTTCCTGCCAGTTATTTTTCCGGCCGGAAGCACAATCGGGCAAGCAGGAAGCGGCAGGGGCCGACACGGTTACCGTGGCCGATTCGGTGGCGGCGGCAAAGAAAGAGGACAGCGGCCGGGCAGACGGTATGCTGCAGCACGACACGGTGGTGGTGCGCCCCGGCGAGGTGGTCCACACCAAAGAGGTACGGCCGGAAGCGGTGGTGCAGTTTGCCAAAACCTTACAGGGAACGCCTTACCGGTATGGTGCTGCCGATCCGAACGAAGGCTTCGACTGTTCGGGATTTATTACGTACGTCTTTAATCATTTCGGCATCAGTGTACCCCGGTCGTCCATTGATTTTACCAACGTGGGGCGCGATATAGCAGTGGAGGCGGCACAGCCCGGCGACCTGGTCCTGTTTACCGGCACGGACAGCGCCGAACGGTTTGTAGGGCATATGGGGATCATCGTTTCCCGGCCGGGAGACCCGGTGCACTTCATTCATGCCACCTCGGGCCGGGATTCCGCGGTGACGATTACGCCGCTGAACCCATATTACAAAGGGAGGTATGTGAAAACGGTACGCGTGTTTCAAGACGTCTATTAGTTTGTGGTCGGTAGTTTGTGGTTTGTAGTTGGCGTAACTCCGGATATGTACCTGCTTCATAAAAAAAAGCGCTTTTCCTTAATCACGACAACCACAAACTACAAACCCCAAACGACAAACTACCTTCCTCTAAATTGCGGTTGTCTTTTTTCAAGGAAAGCGGAGATGCCTTCTTTTACGTCTTCGGTGTCGAAGCATTCGCCAAAGGCTTTGAGTTCCACTTCGTAGCCGTTCTTGCCGGCATCGAAGGCGGCGTTGATGGCGGAGATGCTGCGGCTGACGGCCAGGGGCGCCTTGCCGATAATGGTGTACATCAGTTCCCTGGCTTTATTCATCAGGTCCTCCTGGCGCACCACGTAATTCACAAGGCCGTAGTGGAGGGCGGTGGGGGCGTCGATGGCGTTGCCGGTAAGAATCAGTTCCAGGGCGCGGCCCTTGCCAATGAGCTGTGCCAGGCGCTGGGTACCGCCGTAGCCGGGGATGAGGCCCAGGTTCACTTCGGGCTGGCCGAATTTGGCGTTCTCGCTGGCGATGCGGATATGGCAGGCCATGGCCAGCTCGCAGCCGCCGCCCAGCGCATAGCCGTTCACGGCCGCGATAATGGGTTTGGTGGAATTTTCCAGCTTAAAGAAAATGTTCTGACCGGCGCGGGCCAGGTCCATGCCGCCCGAGGAGGTCAGGTAAGAAAAGTCGCTGATGTCGGCGCCGGCAATAAAGCCTTTTTCGCCGGCACCGGTAAAGATTACTCCTTTGATATCGGTATTCCGTTCAATTTCAATCACCAGTTCGTCCAGCTCGTACATCACTACCCGGCTCAGGGCATTGAGCTTGTCCGGGCGGTTGATGGTTACCGTTAAAATATTGTTTTCCAAAGAAGTAAGCAATGTCTGGTACATATTGATGGTTTGTGCGTAGTGAAAAATGGTCAATAGTCAGTAGACTTTGAACCTTTAAAGGTAACCGTTTAACCCATTCAACCGGTGCTCGCCAATGAACTCGTGAACAAGTGGACAGGAGAACAGGTAAACCCGGAACACCCAACTCAGGAACTCAGGAACATAGAAACTCAGGAACTTTTAAAAGTTTCGATGCTCGGCCACCCATCCCGAAATAAAGGCCGCAATGTCTGCGGTGGGGGTGCCGGGGGCGAACAATGGGCCCACGCCCAGGCGCTGCAACTCCTGCCGGTCCTCTTCGGGGATGATGCCGCCGCCGGTGAGCAGCACGTCATTCATGCCCCGCTCCCGCATCAGCGCCAGCACCTTGGGGAAGACGGTCATGTGGGCGCCCGACAGGATGCTGATGCCGATGGCATCCGCGTCTTCCTGCAGGGCGGCCTCCACCACCATTTCGGGGGTCTGCCGCAGGCCGGTATAGATCACTTCCATGCCGGCATCCCGCAGGGCGGCGGCAATTACCTTGGCGCCGCGGTCGTGGCCGTCCAGCCCTACTTTGGCAACCAGTACTCGGATGGGTCTCACTAATTCCTGATTTAAGGATGAACAGATGGCTGCCGGTGCGGGTTGGTTTTACCGCAGCTCGGCCAACTGCACCAGGGCGTTGTCCACCCGGTCCACGGTTTCTTCCTTGCCCAGGATCGCGGCGATGTCGAATACCGGGGGGCCGAATTTACCGCCGACCAGCATAATGCGCAGGGGCAGCTGCAGCTCGCCTGGCTTGATGCCCGCCTGGGTAGCCAGTTGCTTGAACAGGTTCTCCAGGGAAGGAGCCGACCAGTCGCTCAGGTGGCGCAGCGACTTGGAAAAGTTTTGGAAGAACTCCAGCTTGGCGGCATTCCACTTGGCCACGATCGGAGCGGTTTCGTATTCTTTGGGCGCTTTGAAAAAGAAGGCGCTGTGTTCCCAGAAATCGGTCAGCAGGGTGCAGCGGTCTTTTACCAGGGCCAGTACTTTTTCAAAATAGGTATCGTCGGCTATGTGCAGGCCTTTTTCCTCGAAAAGCTTTTTCACCAGGTGGCTGTATTCGGCCACTTCGGTTTTTTTGATCCATTCGTGGTTGAACCACCTGGCTTTTTCGTAATCGAAGCGGGCGCCGCCCTTGTGTACTTTTTCAATGGAAAAGCGTTCTACCAGCTCGGGCAGGGAGAAAACCTCCTGTTCGGTGCCGTCGTTCCAGCCCAGCATGGCCAGCATGTTTACAAAGGCCTGGGGCAGGAAGCCGCGTTCGCGAAAACCTTCGGTCACTTCGCCGGTCTTGGGGTCGGTCCAATTGGCCGCAAATACGGGGAAGCCGTACTTGGCGCCGTCGCGCTTGCTCAGTTTGCCGCTGGGTCCCAGGATCAGGGGCAGGTGGGCCCACTGGGGCATATGCTCTTCGCCGAACAGGTAGCGCCACAGCAGCACGTGCACGGGGGCGCTGGGCAGCCACTCCTCGCCCCGGAAGGCGTGGGTGATCTGCATCAGGTAGTCGTCCACCACCACGGCCAGGTGGTAGGTGGGCATGCCGTCTTTTTTCAGCAGCACCTTGTCGTCCACCACCGAGGTGTCGAAAGAAACTTCACCGCGGATGAGGTCCGTAAAGGTCAGGGTTTCATTTTCCGGCATTTTGATGCGGACCACGTAGGGGGTACCGTTTTTTATGAGCGCGTCCACTTCCGCCGGCGACAGGGCCAGGGAATTGCGCATCTGCAGGCGCACGGTGCGGTCGTATTGGGGGCTTTGGTTTTCGGCTGTGCGTAACTGCGCCCGCATGGCGTCGAGTTCTTCGGCCGTGTCGAAGGCGTAGTAGGCAACACCTTTCTGCACCAGTTCTTCGGCGTACTGGCGGTACATTTCTTTGCGTTCGCTTTGGCGGTAGGGCGCGAACGGTCCGCCCAGCTTCGGGCTTTCATCGGCTTCCAGGCCGCACCAGGCAAGGGTTTCGTAGATATATTCCTCGGCGCCGGGAACATAGCGGGTTTGGTCGGTGTCTTCGATGCGCAGCACAAAATCGCCTCCCTGCTTTTTAGCGAACAGGTAGTTGAACAGTACCGTACGCACACCTCCTAAATGAAGCCCGCCGGTAGGGCTGGGTGCAAACCGGACTCTTACTTTCTTTTCCATAGCCGGACAAAAGTACGATGGGGAATCGGTTAATTGGGGGATTGGTTCATTGGTTCATTGGGTATTAGGGGTGGAGCAGTTTAAGGAAGGGGAAACTGCATTAAAATGGCAGTCATCGGTTATAGGTAAAAGCACCCGGATGGAAACCCACAACCCGCCTGTTTACGACCCTAATATCCCAATGAACCAATTAACCAATACCTCGTACCTTGTGTACATGTACCGGTATTTTATCAAAACGCACCGGCTGGTGAAGCGGTTGTTCCCGGCTTATGTCTGGAGCATGCCGGCAACAGAAAAGGTGGTGTACCTGACCTTTGACGACGGGCCGCATCCCCGGGCCACGCCCTTTGTGCTGGACGAGCTGAAGAAGCACGCGGCGGAAGCCACGTTCTTTTGCCTGGGCAAGAACGTGCTGCAGCATCCCGATCTGTACCGGCGCATTCTGGCGGAAGGCCATGCCACCGGCAACCATACGCACGACCACCTCAACGGCTGGAAGGTGACGACCGAGGCGTACCTGGCCAATGTGGCCGAGGCCGCCAAACACATTCATTCGCCCCTGTTCCGTCCTCCGTACGGCAAGATCCGGCGGCGGCAGGCACGGCAGATCACAGAACTGCTGGGGCCCCATTCCCGGATCATTATGTGGGACGTGCTGAGCGCCGATTTTGCTACCAGTTTGTCCGGGGAGGACTGCCTGGGGTATGTATTGAAATATTATGGTCCCGGCTCAGTGATCGTGTTCCACGACAGCGAAAAAGCCTTTCCCCGGCTGGAATATGTGCTGCCGCGGGTGCTGGAGCGGCTGGGGCAGGAGGGATACCGCTTTTTGAAGATCGGGTCCTGAAGGAGGGGCGTGATGCCCAACAGCTAAGGGCTGTTCCCTACATTTTTTTTGCTGGGTTTATTAAGTTTTCTTTGTTAGATTTGTCTGTATGACAGGTGCAACCTTCCATAAGGCCCCGACGCTTCCGATCCACGTGCTTATCGAGGATATGCGGGATTGCTATACCTGTTCGTTTACGGAGTTTTATCCTTTTTGTCCGCAACTTTATTACTTCTCTACGTTCAAGGACTTTAATACGCTTTCCCAGGCCTGATTCCTGGCTTGGGGTCTTCTGACGCTTTGGATAGTTCCTTATTAGTTAATTCTATAAGTGTTTTGCTATGACTGAAAACAAAGAAAGAGTTTCAGGAGATGGCGCTATTGTCCTGTTTTTGTTGTTGGCCAATGCCATTATCCTGGAGAACGGAATGGTGCTGCATGCGGGCTGGTACGGGCTGTTGTGGCTGACCCTGCCGCTGCAGGTGGCTTCCCTGGTGGCCTATCTCAGGAATGTGCCGTAAACCCGTTGGGGCGATTCGTCCTGTCCTGTATTTTCCGGTTGCCGTGCTGCGGCGACGGCTATTGTACGACTTCATAAATGTTATGCATATGCGAAAAAGAGCGAACGAACTGTTGGACCGGTTGCACCAGCTGGGTTCGGAACTGGACCTGTCTTTTTCCAGCCAGCAGTTATTAAGGAATGGTGTCATGGGCCTGGACGGCATTCGCCGCCACCTGTTGGTGGTGACGGAGACCGGCAAAGGAGATTATGACTGGGAGGTGATGGCGCTGAATGCCATTGAGAGTTGTTCCGTAAAAAAGACGTACCGTACCATTCATGCCAATGCCCTGAAGGGCAGGGGGCTGGATGATTACCTGGAGTGCATCCTGCTGCGGTTTGAACTGGCAGGCGGCCGGAAGCCCGTGGAGGTGCCCTTTTACCGGAGCGGGGAAAACGATCCGGAGGAGATGCCCGCGCTGGAGCAGAGGGTCCGGAACTGGCAGGTGATGCTGTCCAAGATGCTTTCCGGCAAGGTAAAGCAGTATGCCTGACGGGAGGCAGCAGGTGCCGGCCGAAGGGAAAGAAAAGAACGGGGCGGACCGGTTCATCCGCCTGTATACGAAGCCGGGAGCGGGCGTTGCCTGCTGCCCGGCTTTGTGGTAAGGGTATTGCCTGTAGGGGTAGTCCGGAAGCAGGTGGCAGGAGCAGGCAGGCGCGGCGGGAAAGCGTTGCTTGTAAATGGGAGGGAATGATCCTGTGACGGGTTGATAATGAATGAAAAAGGGAAAAATATGTAGAAAAAGAGGGGAAAGAAGGTAAAAATGGAGGAGTACCCCCTAAAAAAATTTAGGGCCTGGGTAGAAACCCTGGCCCGTTTTTAATCCGTACCCTATGAAAACTGGTTTAAAGGTAAATACATTTTTTTAATTCTCACAGTAGAAAAAAAATATTCTTGTCCTAAAAGCAAAAAAGTTCCCGGACCGCTAACAGGCCACCTGAAATGGGTGCACTGTTGAAAATTTGAGGCGTTGGACTAAAACAAAAAGCGCGCTAAATCCTTGATTTACCGCGCTTTTTTAAATTTTGTACCAGGTTCCTGCGGCGGGAAAGGGAAGGAAACTACCTGTCTAATGCCCTATAAATCAATGAATTTATTTTCAACGATCATTGTTCCTTTCAGGGGGAGCGCGGAACGCCTTCCCGGCCTGCAATGCACTTCATGAAAAGAAAAACCTTTTTTCGTGAATGGAAAACTTGTATACCTTTGTTCAACACTGTTGAATTTTTATCAGTATAGGCTGATCATTTTAAATGAATTTTCATGACGGAAGACCCGATTTTGGAGGATAAGATCCATAAGCTCAATATTGGCGAGCGGATCAAAATATTGCGCATCAACCAGAAGAGAACCTTGCAGGAGATCGCCGACGCCAGTGAGCTATCCAAAAGCATGATCTCGAAAATTGAAAACAACAAAACAGTGCCGTCAGTAGCCGCCCTGGTGAAGATTTCAAAGGCGTTGGGCACCAACATCTCCAGTTTGCTGGAACAGGAAGGCAGACTGAATACGATCATGACTACGGCGCAAAAGGCGAAAGAAAACCTGATCCTCACGGATAAGGGCTATGCTATTTATCCTTTTGCTTCGGAATATCATGAAAAGAAAATGCAGCCGTTCCTGTTTGTAGCGAAAAAAGATGAAGTCGTCCCGCACGGACTTTCACACGAAGGGGAAGAATTTATCCATGTGATCAGCGGTGAAATGACGGTGCAGGTGGGCGAAGTAGCCTACTTGTTGAAATCGGGCGACAGCATTTATTTTGATGCGTTGCAACGGCATGGTATCATGCCTGTTTCCAATGAAGTCACCTACCTGGATATTTTTGTCTGAACCTTTCGCGGTTGCGGGGATTCCCGCCCTATTTCCGCCCTTCGCCAGCCAGAACGGCCGCAACACAATCCTATAGCGACTTCCCGGGCACCCATGAGCGCCCGGGCTCTGCCTTATTCAAATAAAAAATCTAATCAACGTAACCGCATGCCAAAAAGAAATCTTGTCCGGTTTATCAGGACCGTGTCCCTGCTTTGCTTCGCCCTTATCCTCCTTCCCACCCCGGCCTGCCTGGCGCAGCAGACAGGTTCCGGCACCGTGCCAAAAGGCGCTTCCATCCAGGTGGATCTGAAAAGGGAAATAGGACCCATGTACCCGGCCTGGGCCTGGTTTGGATACGATGAACCCAACTACACCTACATGAAGGACGGGAAAAAGCTGCTTTCCGAAATCGCCGCCTTGTCCCCGGTACCCGTATATGTACGGGCGCACAGTTTGCTGGTAACCGGCAACGGAGAAGCTGCGCTGAAGTGGGGGTCCACCAACGCGTATACCGAAGATGCCCAGGGCAACCCGGTTTACGACTGGACCATTATTGACAGCATCTTCGACACCTACGTGCAACGGGGCATGAAGCCCCTGGCGCAAATTGGTTTTATGCCGCAGGCATTGTCTCCCAAACCCGAGCCCTACCGCCATTACTGGAAGCCCGGCGATCCGTATACGGATATTATTACCGGCTGGGCCTATCCTCCGAAAGATTACAAGAAATGGGCGGAACTGGTGTATCAATGGGTGAAACATTCCGTACAGCGCTATGGCCAGAAAGAAGTGGAAAGCTGGTACTGGGAACTGTGGAATGAACCCAATGGCGCTTATTGGAAAGCCAGCATGGAGGAGTTCTTTAAAATGTACGATTATACGGCGGATGCGGTCAAGCGGGCGCTACCTACCGCCAAAATAGGCGGGATCAACATTGCCGGAACAGGGAGCAAAGGGGCGCAGAAATGGCTGAACGCCTTTGTAAAGCACTGCTTTTCCGATACGAATTACGTCACCAGGAAGATAGGGGCCCCGGTAGATGCTTTTCTGTTTCATGCCAAAGGGCAGCCCCGGCTGGTGGACGGCCATGTACGGATGAATATGGGCACGCAATTAAGGGATATCGAAGCCGGTTTTAAACTGGTGGCTTCCTATCCCCAGCTGAAGAACATCCCCATCATCATCGGCGAATCCGATCCCGAAGGCTGTGCGGCCTGCGGCATGCAGACCAATCCCGAAAACGCTTATCGCAATGGAACGATGTATTCCAGCTATACGGCAGCTTCCTTCGCCCGGAAGTATGCCCTGGCGGACCTGTACAAGGTAAACTTTAAAGGTGCGGTATCCTGGTCGTTTGAGTTTGAGAACCAGCCGTGGTTTTTCGGCTTCCGGGATTTGGCCACCAACGGGGTGGACAAGCCGGTATTGAATGTGTTCCGCATGTTTGGCATGATGAAAGGCACACGCTTGCAGCTGGCCTCCGATCATGGCTATGACCTCCGGACAGCGGTGGATTCCAGCTTCAGAAGAACCTATACGGATATCAACGGCATGGCCTGCAAGGATGCCCGTGAGGCCACCATCCTGCTGTGGAACTACCACGATGACGACGTAAAAGGGGAAGCGGAGCCCGTGCAGGTGCAGGTAAAGGGAGTACCGGTGCCACAAGTGAATGTGCATCATTACCGGATCGATGATACCTACAGCAACTCCTACGAGGCATGGAAGAAGATGGGTTCGCCGCAAAATCCGTCGGCAGCGCAAATAGCCGAACTGGAACGGGCGGGACAACTGGAATTGGTCGGTTCACCGGAATGGGTCAAAACAACGAATGGCCAAGCCACCATCCGGATGACGCTGCCCCGCCAGGGTGTATCCTTTTTAAAGTTGGAATGGTAAGCAATAATCTCAAAATAAATAAAAGAAATAAAGTGAAATTAGTACGTACCCCCATGATGGCCGCCTTGTGTATGACCCTGTTGACGGCTGTTTGCTATGAGTCAGGGGCACAAACAGCAGCAAAAGAACCGGCAGGTTTACACCTGCCGGAGGGCTTCCAGGCCACCGTCATTGCCGAGAAGCTGGGCAAGACCAGGCATTTGGTCGTAACGCCTCAAAATGACATTTATGTACGGCTGGCCCGCCCGGTAAATGGAAAGGGCACCTTGTTGTTACATGAGGAAAATGGAAAAGCAACGGTAAAGTTGGGCTTTGGCAATTTCGGCGGTACCGGTATCTGCCTGCGGGACGGTTACCTGTATACCTCTTCCAACTCGGAGATCTTCCGCTATAAAGTGGACGGGAACAACCAGGTGGACACCAGTTCCGTAGAACGCATTGTCACCGGCCTGGTAGACAGGGGCACCCATGAAACCAAATCCATCGCGGTGGACCCGCAGGGTAATCTGTATGTCCCCATTGGCTGCCCTTCCAATTCCTGCCAGGAGCAGGATCGGCAACAGGGCTCTTTGGGGATCCAGGGATGCCCCCTGCTCGAAACCAGCGGCGGTGTGTGGCTCTTTAAACGGGATCGGAAAGACCAGACGTATGCGGACGGCATCCGCTATGCCACCGGGCTGCGCAACGTGGTAGCGGTGGACTGGAACCACCAGGCCAACCAGCTCTTCGTGATGCAGCACGGAAGGGACCAGTTGAACTCCATCTTTCCCGGCTTATACACGGTAAAAGATAATGCGGAGCTGCCTGCAGAATGCATGTATGCCCTCAATAAGGGCGACAATGCCGGCTGGCCCTACATTTACTATGACCGTTTTCAAAAGAAAAAAATGCTGGCGCCGGAATACGGCGGCGACGGCAAAAAAGAGGGCGGCGACGGCTTCATCGACCCGGTGGCGGCCTACCCGGCCCACCTGGCGCCGAACGGGCTGCTGTTTTATACCGGCAACCAATTCCCCGAAAAATACCGCAACGGCGCTTTCATTGCCTTTCATGGTTCCTGGAACCGCTCACCCGAACCCCAGGCCGGCTATTATGTCGTGTTCCAGCCGTTTAAAGGCGGCAAGCCGGAGGGCGCGTGGGAAGTGTTTGCGGATAACTTTTCCGGTTCACCGGAAAAAACGGCTTCCGGCCGTGCCGACCACCGCCCCTGCGGCCTGGCCATGGGCCCGGACGGCTCCTTATACGTCAGTGATGATGCCCGGGGAACGATCTTTAAAATAAGCTATCAGCAAACCAGCGGAGCAGCGAAGCGCCTACCGGTGAAAGCGGCCCCTGTTGCCCCGAAAGCAAAGGCAGCCGCGACAGCTGCCAAGGTCCCTGTTGCAAAACCTGCCGTTAAAAAGGCCCTTCCTGCTGCGGTGGCAACCTCCCCGGCCGTTCCAAAAGCAAGCCTGGCAGCGGGGAAAACAGTCTATATGCAAAGCTGCGTCACCTGCCACCAGGCAGACGGGGGAGGGGTAGGCAACCTTAACCCGCCCTTAATAAAGACCACGTATGTATTAGGCAATAAGGCCCGCCTGATCCAGGTGTTGCTGAAAGGCATGAGTCAAAAAGAAGTGGATGGGGAACGATACAGCAATGCCATGCCTCCCTTTCATTATTTGACCGACAAGCAAATAGCGGATGTACTGACCTATGTCCGCAACAGCTTTGGCAACAAGGCCAGCGCCGTGACCGTGGACGAAGTGAAAAAGGTCCGGGTAAAATAAGGCTATAATTAGGGCGCCCCCCTTATAAATGAGGCTGTCTCCTGTGTTTCTAAAACAGGAGGCAGCCTCTTCTTTTTACACACCTATATACGGTAAATTAGTTACCCATCCTGAAATCCTTCACGCTGCTGCTTTCCAGTTTGAGGTCTTCAAAATAGCTCACCGAGCTTTTATCCACCGGGGATTGTGCACTGATGCCGACTCCGATTTTCCCGGGGTAATCGTTCTTATACAATCGGACCATCTGCCAGTTTTTGTTATCCAGCGAATAATAGCTCGCTACGGTTTTTGTATCGGAAGAAATTTTCATGTATATATAGGGTTGCGTCACGATGTCGTGGTTGTTATCATCGGAGGTGCCCCTGGTCCGGACCGTGACGACCCGGTGCTTTCCACGCTCGTCCTGTTCAAAACAGAATTTGTGGTACAAGCTGTCATTTACATACAGATACAGAACGCCTGCGCTGTACAGTCCCGTCGGGGTGAACTCCGGGGTTACCTTTGCCGTTAACGTAAAAGGCTTTGTATTGTCCACTACGGATAAGAGCACAGGAGCCGTATTATTGGACAGCTTGCCGTCGGGGTCATTGAAAAAATCCTTTTTCTCCCCTACGGAAAACTTTATTTTCCCCGGGCCCTGCACCACGGCCAGCGTATCAGCCCCGTTGATCGCTTGGGTAAAATGTACATTTTCCAGCTTGATAGTGCAGCTGTCCCCGCGTATCGCTAAAGAATCATTCGTGCCCACCTGCGACTCTTCCGGTTGGGACGCCGCCTCATTATTGGCAGCGCAGCCGGAAAAAACGGCCGCCAGGCAGGCAAGCGCCGTACTGTAAAACATACTTTTCATTGGACTCCCTATTTTTAGCGGGCAAAAGTCGGCAGATTCGCCTTGCCCGGCAATACCAGACAGGAACCTTTTTTAGGAATGGCCGAAAAACGGTATGGCTTTTCCTTCCTGCGTTCTTTAAGGCGGTCAGCTCCCTGTAAGTTTCCTGATGGATATGCTGCGCTCATTTTGGCAGAGCTCGCTTCCAGCCATCCTACTCTATCCGGCGTATGGTAGCGCTTTTTCAACTCCCCCAATCCTCCGTTCACCGATTCATACGGCCGAGGTCAGCTCGGTCCTTGTAATTTTGAGTCATCAAACATCCGATATCCTGGAAAACGGCTGAGCATCAATAGTTTATTTAAAACCCTATTTGAAAATTCGCTAACGATCTACCTCATGAAAAACCAAAGAAATTTTCTTTCCAAAGGAAAAACCGTAATCTCCTCCGTACTCGTAGCTGCTTCCTTATTTGCCTGTTCTAAAAAAGACACGCAGCAGCCGGCTTCCCTGGACGCTGCCAATACTGTAGCTTCCGCCTATGCCAGCCCCAGCCCCAAACTGTACCTTGAAGAAACCATGGAAGGCACCAGCCCCTTCACCGCTTTCGGCGGCGGCATTGAGAACTGCCTGACCGACTGGACCTT
>NZ_JBBBEI010000017.1:0-140192 GCF_037132455.1 Huijunlia imazamoxiresistens
ATTCTATTCTTGCAACCATCTTCATTGCTTGCATTCTTCAAACCAGGCTCAGCCTTTAATGTGTCCTAACGGTAGCCCTATGTGGGGAGGGGTCGCCCCGCCACCGGCGGGGCGGGGGAGAGGTTTTACGCCAACGAACTCGTAAACTTATAAACCCGTAAACGCGTAAACTCCCTTACATCTTGTTCTTCAACTTAAACTGGTAGGGCGTCAGTTTGACGATCTTTTTAAAATGCTCGTTGAAGTTGGTCAGGTTGTTGAAACCCGCATCATAGCCCACATCGCTGACGCTGCTGTCGCTTTCCATCAGCCGCTTGCAGGCGTAGCCAATGCGGATCTCGTTGACAAAGGAGGAAAAGTTTTTCTTCGTGCGGTTTTTAAAATAGCGGCAAAAACCCGAGTAGCTCATGTTAGCGATCTCCGCCACCTGCTCCAGCTGGATGTCTTCGCGGAAGTGGGTCATTACGTAATCGAACACCCGGTTGAGGCGGTCGTTGTCTTCGAGGTTCTGGCCATGGACTTCCGCGCTGGAGAGCAGCTCGTACTCCTGGGTGTTGGCCAGCAGCGACAACAGGCGCAGGAGGGCGATCAGCCGTTCCATTCCCTGCAGCTCCAGGATCTCCTGCATCTGCCGGCCGGCGGCTTCGCGGGTCTTCCCGGTAAGGTGCAGTCCCATCAGGGAGCGCTGGAACAAGGCATTCAGGTTTTTCATTTCGGGGATGGAGGGAAATTGTTCGCCTAAAAATTCCTTGCGGAAATGAATCACCAGGGCACCCCCGGGCATTGCGGGATCTTCCTTGCGGAACAGGTGGGGGAGGTTGGGGCCAATGAAGGTCAGGTTTCCTTCTTCATAGTCCGACACATGGTTGCCGACAAAGCGTTTTCCCTTTCCACATAAAATCAGCACCAGCTCGTATTCGTAATGATAATGCCAGGGCGTTTCAAAACAGGGCGTGAGGAACCGGTCGGCGGTAAAGGAGGAATTCTCGGAAAGAGGCAGCTTCTGGATCTGGGGTTTCATATGCAAGAGGGTAATCAAAAAGAGGAAGGAGGGAATCGCGTTCTTTCTTTCGCTGCATTGATAACCAAACAGTGCGCTGTCATCCTTGAACGCTATGCGGTGTAAATTATAAAATTCATGTCAAAAAACTTTATTTTTTTGCCGGAAAACTGGTTGGTGGAAAAGGGACAGGAGGGTAGCTTTAACCCACTAAAACGATAACGATATGTCTTGCGCTCCCTTAACTCCGCTCCAGCAGGAGCAGTATGCTGCCGACGGCTACCTGATTATAAAAAACTTCCTCAGCCGCGAACAAGTGAACCTTTTGTACGGCATCGCCACCGGCGACAGCACCATTCGCAACAACGCCTTCGACCTGAACGACCAGAGCGGCAAACGCACCAAGCTGACCCTGTGGTTTACCCCCGGCGACGACAGCTTCGGCCTGCTGACCCGCAGCGAAAAAATGGTCGGCGCCGTCCAGAGCCTGCTGGGCCAGGGCGCTGTGTGCCACTTCCATTCCAAGATCATGCAGAAAGAGCCCCGCGTAGGCGGCGCCTGGGAATGGCACCAGGATTACGGCTACTGGTACAAGAACGGTTTCCTCTATCCCGATGCCCTCATCAGCGTGATGACGGCGTTGACCGAGGCCAACCGCCAGAACGGCTGCCTCCAGGTGCTCAAAGGCTCGCACAGGATGGGACGGCTCGAACACAACTTTGCCGGCGAACAGCAGGGGGCCGACATGCCCTTCGTGGAAGAAGCCATCAAGCGCTGCGAGCGGGTGTACGTGGAACTGGAACCCGGCGACGTGCTGTTCTTCCACAGCAACTTGCTGCACATGTCCGACGCCAACCTGTCCGACAAGCCCCGGTGGTCGCTGATCTCGGCCTACAACCTCGATCACAACGTTCCCTTCCGCGAAAAGAACACTTCCTGCATCACCCCCGTGGAAGTGGTTCCGGATGAAGCCATCCTGGCATCCGCCCCCGCCGGCCTCTCCGCCGCCACGGATTTCCTGCAGAAGGAAAACGAGATCACGCTGAACGTAAAATAACCGCCACCCCTCCATTTATTCCACCATCCTACAAACTGGACCCCCATGGACGTTTCCCTGGACCTAAAAATTGATTATTTACCCGTGCTGCCCCGCAATAAAGAGGTGGGCATCGGGTGCATCGGTTCCGGCTTTATTATGGCTGACTGCCACCTGGTGGCGTACCGCCAGGCCGGCTTCAACCCTGTGGCCATCGCGTCGCGCACACGGGCCAACAGCCAGGCGGTGGCCGACCGCCATGGCATCAAAAAGGTGTACGACTCGTACGCCGAGCTGCTGAAAGACCCCGCGGTGACCGTCCTCGACATCGCCGTTCCGCCCCAGGCGCAACTGGAAGTGATCCGCGAGGCGGTGCAGCAGAAACACATTCGCGGCATCCTGGCCCAAAAACCCCTGGGCGTCAACCTGCAGGAAGCCAAAGAAGCCGTGCGCCTGTGCGCCGACGCCGGTATTAAGCTGGCGGTGAACCAGAACATGCGCTACGACCAGTCGATCCGCGGCTGCAAGTCGCTGCTCGACCAGGGCCTGCTGGGCCGCCCGGTCTTTGCTTCCATCGACATGCGGGCCACGCCCCACTTCATGCCCTGGCAGCAGGCCCTGGGTTGGGCCACCCTCCGCACCATGAGCATCCACCACCTGGATGCCTTCCGCTTCCTGTTCGGTGATCCCGAGCGGGTGTTTACCAGTGTAAGCGAGGACCCCCGGACCAAGAAAGACTTCCGCCACGAGGACGGCCTCGCCCTGTATATCCTTGAATATGCCAACGGCATGCGCGCCTCCTCCTGGGACGACATCTGGGCCGGCCCTTACCGCGAAGGAGCCGAAAAGGACAACTACATCCACTGGCGGGTGGAGGGCACCGAAGGCATGGCCAAAGGAACCATCGGCTGGCCGAACTACCCCGAGCCCACGCCCAGCACCCTGGATTTTACCACGCTGCAGCACCCGGGCTGCTGGTTCAAGCCGCGCTGGAAGGAAGTTTGGTTCCCCGATGCCTTCGTGGGACCCATGGCCCAGTTGCTTTGTGCCCTGGAAGAAGACCGCGAACCCGAGATCAGCGGCCGCGACAACCTCAAAACCATGGCGCTGGTGGATGCCTGCTACCTGTCGTATCAACAGCACCGCGCCGTCAGCATCGAAGAAGTTCTTTTGGAAAAAACAATCCTTTAAACGATTTACGCCTCTACCATTATGATACAAGTAGGAATCTTTACCGGTTACTTTCCCTATACCCTCGAGGAAACCGCCAAACGCATCCGCGACCTGGACTTCAATACCGTGCAGCTGGATGTGACCTTTAAGGACATGGACCTGGCCACCGACCAGATCAACTCCGCCCAGTGCAAAAAGATCCGCGACACCTTCCGGCGCTACAACCTGCCCATTTCCTGTATATCGGGTTATACCAACCTCGTTCATCCCGATCCCGAGAAGCGCAAGGCTAACCTGGCCCACCTGAAGCAGCTGATCCGGTATGCCAATGAGCTGGGCTCGCCCTACGTGATCAGCGAGTCGGGCACCTTCGACCCCGACAGCGACTGGGTACACCACCCGAAAAACAAGCTGGAGGAAGGGTATGCCGATTGCGTGGAAGTGATCGGCGACCTGGTGAATTTTGCCCGCTCCCAGGGCGTGACGTTCCTGGTGGAAACCTATGTCAACAACGTCATCGGCTCGGTAGAAGAAACCCTGCGGCTGTTTGCCGATATCACCGACCCGCACCTGGGCCTGCTGATGGATCCCACCAATTATTTCGAGGACCACAATATCGACCAGATGGACCAAACGCTGCACCAGATCTTCAACGCCCTGTCACATAAGATCAAGATCGCCCATGCCAAGGACGTAAAGCGGGCCGTCAACGGCCACAAGGTGCAGATGGCCGAGATCGACGCCAGCGAGGCCCACGCCCTGCGGGGTGTTGGCAAGATCGAGCTGCCCGCACCGGGGCTGGGCGCGTTGAACTACGACCTCTACCTGCAGCGGCTCCACAAGCAGCACCCCAACATTCCCATCATCATCGAGCACCTCGACGAATCGGACGTGCCCCGGGCAAAGAGCTTCCTGGATGAGAAGCTCCTCGTCAACGGCTGCTGATTAATTTATATAGGAGTAAAAAGATCCGCTTACCGCTCTGTGCCCGGTAAGCGGTTCTTTTTTTATATGGGAAAACCCCGGAAAAGGGCCGTCCGGGCGGCTGCTTAGTAAAATTGTCCATCAGCTTAGTAAAACCTGCTATTGGCCAATTTTTGAAAACGGTGTATCATGCAGCCTCAAATTCAAGGGGTTAAAATCCCCCGCAATAAAACCGATTGTAGCTATATGCTTTCACCCAGAAATCACAAGAGGCCGGTCTTTTTCCTGTTCTGTATCTTTTTCAGCGGCCTGTTTGTTTCCTGCAACGTACTGAGCAGCAGTCGCTCGGCGGAAGGCCCCGAGGGCGCCGGCGCCGCCCAGGATCCCGTGCTCATTGAAGTAACCAGCGCCGCCAGCTCCAAAATGGCTTCGGAGGCTTTGCTCAGCGCCTGCCGGCAACTGGGCGTGCCCCACATGAACGTATTCCAGTGGAACAACCATACCGTGCTGTACGGCAACCTGAACAACCCCGAGGAGGTGCGCAGCCAGCTGGCACGTGCCCTGCCCAAGGCGGAAATAAAGCTGTACACCGACCCCTTTTATGAATTCAACCGGAAGCGCTGCGGCGATACCAACACCGCCCGGGAGTGGGACCATATCCTGCTGACCGCCAACCTGGTGAAGGATACGGCCCTGCAGCGCGAATACCTCGACTACCACGTCACTCAGTTCCAGCAGTGGCCGGAAGTATCCAACGGTTTTTGCAAGGCCTCTTTTCAGCAGCTGCTGCTGTTTAAGAGCGGCCGCCAGCTGATGCTGGTGATCTCCATTCCCAAAGGCGAAAGCTTGGACGAGCTGAACCCCAAAACCACGGAAAACAACCCGAGGGTGGACGACTGGAACGCCCTGATGAAAAAATACCAGGAAGGTATTTCCGGAACAAAGCCCGGAGAGGTCTGGGTTTTTTTAAAACAAGTTCACTAGTTCTTTTGAGGGCATCAGCCAGGATAAATTATTGACCATTCACTACTACCATAAACAAAAATCGATTTACCTACCATGTTGACTTTAGGAATTCTGGGACTGGGCGAAGGACGGAGCACCATATCCGCCGCCCTGCAAAGCGATAAGTGGCACCTCAAAACGATGTGTGATGCCAAGGAAGAACTCTGCCGCCAGCGCGCCAAGGAATTCGACTTTCCTCACTATACCACGAATTACGCCGACCTGCTGAACGATGCGGACATCGACGCCATCGCCATCTACACCCCCGACCACCTGCACGCCGACCACGTACAGCAAGCCCTCCAGCACGGCAAGCACGTCATCTGTACCAAGCCCTTTATCGACGACCTTTCCCGCGCCAAGGAGCTGCTGGACATCGCCGACCAGTCGGGCAAAAAAGTATTCGTAGGCCAGAGCTCCCGCTTTTTCGAGCCGGCCAAGCGCCAGCGGGCCGACTTCGAAGCCGGCCTGCTCGGAGAACTCATTACCATTGAAGCCCAGTACCATGCCGACCACCGCTGGTTTTTGGAAAAAGGCTGGTCGCTGCAGCAATCCTTCAAATGGCTGTACGGCGGCCTGAGCCACCCCGCCGACTTTATCCGCTGGTACCTGCCCGACGTCGAAGAGGTGATGGGCTACGGCATGATCAGCAGCAACGGTAAAAAAGCCGGCCTGAAAAACGAAGACACCATGCACTTCATCTTCCGAGCCGCCGACGGCCGCATTGCCCGCGTGAGCGGCGCTTATACCGGCCCCACGCAGCCGGCCCAGCGCGACAGCGGCATGAGCACCATCCTGCGCTGCACCGAAGGCGCCAGCCAGGCCGACTACCACGAGCTGCGCTACAGCGTCACCGACCGCACCGGCGAGGAAAAGATCATCGTCTGGGGCGACAGCACCCTGAAACACTACTTCCGCTTCGAGGGGCAAAGCCACCACGCCGGTGAATACCAGAATTACCTGGAATACTTTGCCGACTCCATCGAACAGAATTTTACCGCTTTTCCCGATATCCGCGAAGGCATCGGCACCGTGGCCCTGCTGCAGGCGATGGACCACTCGCTGAAAACCGGCGCCCCGGTAAAAGTGGACGACATCCTGAAACAACACGGCCTCTCCCGCGAGCTGCTGTCCGCTGCCGCCCAGCCGCAGGTAGCCCTTTAATAAGTTTTTCGGAGGGTGGCTGCGGGGCAGCCACCCTTCTTTATCAAATCACCTTATCGAAAATTACAATAGCCTGCCATGGGTAATAACATTATCGAACGCCTGACGGTACTGGACTACAGCATCGTGGTGGCCTACCTGGCCATCCTCGTCTTCATCGGCTACCGGGCCTCCTTTGCGAAAAAGAAAAACGACGACGAGGTGCTGTTCCTCGCCAACAAATCACTGGGCTGGTCGAGCATCGGCTTCAACATGTGGGGCACCAACGTGGGGCCCTCCATGCTGCTGGCCTTTGCCGCCATCGGCTACAGCACCGGCATCGTGGCCGTCAACTTCGACTGGTATGCCTTCGTGTTCCTGTTCCTGCTGGCCATCGTGTTTGCCCCCCGCTACCTGGCCGCCAACGTGACCACCATGCCGGAATTCATGGGCAACCGCTACGGTTCCTCCACCCAGAACATCCTGGCCTGGTATGCGCTGATCAAGATCCTCATTTCCTGGCTGTCGCTGGGCCTCTTTGCCGGCGGCTTCCTGGTGCGCCAGATCCTGGGCATTCCCATGTGGCAGTCGGTGATCGTGCTGGTGCTCTTTGCCGGCCTGTTCGCCTTTGCCGGCGGCCTGAAAGCCATTGCCCGGGTAAACGTATTCCAGATGATCCTGCTGATCCTGGTGTCGCTGACGCTGACCATCCTGGGCATCTCCAAGGTAGGCGGCCTGACAGAGGTCTATCATTCCGTTCCGGGTCACTTCTGGAACCTCGTGCAGCCGGCCTCCGATCCCAAGTACCCCTGGTACGCCATCCTCCTGGGGTATCCCGTGGCCGCCGTGGCCTTCTTTTGTACCGACCAGGCCATGGTGCAGTCGGTGCTGGGCGCCCGCAACCTGGAGCAGGGCCAGCTGGGCGTAAACTTTATCGGCTGGCTGAAGATCCTCTCGCTGCCCCTCTTTATCCTGACCGGCGTTCTTTGCTATATCCTGTTCCCGGGACTGAAAGATCCCAACGAGGCCTACATGACCATGGTGACCAACCTGTTCCCTCCCGGTATGAACGGCCTGGTGATCGTGGTGCTGATCGCCGTGCTGGTGGGCACCATCGGCTCGTCGCTCAACTCGCTGAGCACCGTGTTTACCATGGACATCTACGCCCGCAAGATCAACCCCAACGCCACTAACGCCGACATCGTGCGTACGGGTCGCCTGACCGTTATCGGCGGCTGCCTGTTTGCGGTAGGCATGGCGCTGGCCATCGACAGCATCAAGGGCCTGAACCTGTTCGACGTGTTCCAGTCGGTACTGGGCTTTATTGCGCCGCCGCTGTCGGTGGTGTTCCTGCTCAGCGTTTTCTGGAAGCGCACCACCCGCCTGGCGGTGAATACCATCCTGTCGGCCGGCTCCGCCTTCAGCCTGGGCGTAGGCATCGTGTACCTGTGGGTGCTGCCCCCGAGCGAATACGATTTCTGGCCGCACTACCTGATGCTGTCCTTTTATATTTTCGCCTTCTTGTTGGTGGTCGCCATCATCCTTTCCCTCGTGGACCCCTCGCCGGTAGTGAACACCACCGAAGCCCAGGGCGCCGCCCACCTGCCCAAGCCCACCCGGAGAGTATGGACCGCCTGGGCCCTGCTGATCCTGGCCATGGTGAGTTTGTATGGATATTTCAACGGGCACTAGGTGCGGGGAATTGGTTAATTGGTTAATTGGGAATTAGGGAGTTGCCGAACGAAAAACTCAGGAACTTAGGAACTGAACTTTGATACTTTATTAAAACAGCATAATGAATCATAGACGCATTTTGAAAAAAACAGGCCTGGCGGTCGCATTTTTCCTGGCTGCCCTGGTGAACGAAGCGAATGCCCAGAAAAAAGCCACCTGGATCTGGTATCCCGGCGATTTTGAAGTATGGCTGGGCAATGCCATGCAAAACCGCCGCACCGAAAGAGGGGCGTTCTTCCCGCCCTTCTGGAAGCTCGATAACCACTACGTGCTCATTGATTTTCATAAAGACTTTGACCTGCCCGCCGCCGAGGAAGCCGAGGTGTTCGTGGAAGGCCAATATAATTTGAAGCTGGACGGGAAAGCCTTTTCCGGCTACCCCCAGAAAATTTCCATCCCTGCCGGCAAGCACAAGCTGAGCCTGAAGGTCTTCTGCCAGGACCGCGTGCCCGCCATCTTCGTTCGCGGAAAGAACGTGGTTACCGACTCCACCTGGCTGGTGACCTTCGAGGACAAGGAGTGGATCGACGAGACCGGCAAGACCTCCGACATTTCGGCCACCACCTTTTTACAGGCGGCCTCCTGGAACTTCGACAACCCCCAGCTGCCGCCCTCGCAATTCAAGCTGGCCACCCAGCCCCAGCCTGCCGTGAAAACGGAGAAAAGAGGCGGGGAAACCTTCGTGGATTTCGGTAAAGAAACCTTTGGCTTCGTGAAGCTGCACGGCCTTAAAGGCAACGGTGCCGTGACCCTTTATTTTGGCGAATCGCCCGAAGAAGCGCTGTCCAAAACCGGCGGCGAGCTGGTGGACCGCCTGCCGGTGGCCCAGTCCCAGGCCGGCGATGTGACCTTCAATGGTTCCCGTGCCTTCCGCTACGTGAACGTGGTGCCCGAAAACGGCGTCACCTTCGACTCGGTATCGATGCTGTACGAATACCTGCCCGTGGCTACCCGCGGTTCGTTCCGCTGCTCCGACGAGCAGATCAACAAGATCTGGGACGTTTCACGCTACACCATGGAGCTGAATACCCGCGAGTTCTTCATCGACGGCATCAAGCGGGACCGCTGGATCTGGAGCGGCGACGCCTACCAGAGCTACCTGATGAACTATTACCTGTTCTTCGACTCGCCCTCGGTGACCCGCACCCTGCTGGCCCTGCGCGGAAAAGACCCGGTGACCAGCCACATCAACACCATCATGGACTACACCTTCTACTGGTTCCTGGGCATTTACGACTACTACCAATACACCGGTGACCAGTCCTTTATCAAACAGTTTTACCCCCGCATGCAGTCGCTGATGGACTACTGCCTTTCCCGCCGCAACAAGAGCGGCATGATGGAAGGCCTGGCCGGCGACTGGGTGTTTATCGACTGGGCCGAAGGCCTGAGCAAGAAGGGCGAGGTGAGCTTCGAGCAGCTGCTCTTCAGCCGCAGCCTCGAGACCATGGCCCTCTGCGCCGGCATCGCCGGTGACCAGCAAGGCGCCGCCAAATACGGTTCGCTGGCTACCGACCTGAAGTCCAAATTCCTGTCGACCTACTGGAATGAGGCCAAGGGTGCCCTGGTGCACAGCCGCATCGACGGCAAGCCTACCGACAACGTGACCCGCTACGCCAACATGTTCGCCATCTTCTTTGATTACCTGAACCAGGGCCAGAAGCAGGCGGTAAAGACCAACGTGCTGCTGAACGACAAGGTACAGAAGATCACGACGCCTTATATGCGCTTTTACGAGCTGGAAGCCCTTTGCGCCATGGGCGAGCAGAAGTACGTCCTGAAAGAAATGAAGGACTACTGGGGCGGCATGCTCAACCTGGGCGCCACCTCGTTCTGGGAAGAATACAATCCCTCCAAAAAAGGAGCGGAGCACTACGCCATGTACGGCCGTCCTTTCGGCAAGAGCCTGTGCCATGCCTGGGGTGCCAGTCCCATTTACCTGCTGGGCAAATACTACATGGGCGTGAAGCCCACTGCGCCTGCTTACGGCACCTACACCGTGGAACCCGTGCTGGGCGGCCTGCAGTGGATGGAAGGAAAAGTGCCCACGCCCAATGGCAATATCTCGGTATACGCCAGCACCAAACAAATCAAGGTGAAAGGCGACGAAGGCACCGGCACCCTGCGTTTCTACAGCAAGAGCAAGCCCTCCTCCAAAGGCAATACTATCACCGCCAAGGGTAATAGCCAGTATGAACTTACGCTGGAAAAAGGCAAAGAGTACGTAGTGAATTACAGTGCGCTTTAATAAAGTTCACGCTTTCGGATGAACGTTTCGGAAACTACAAGGGTTATTGCAACTCTTGTAGTTTTTCATTATAAACAACCAAAGATCGCTCAATGAATAAATTCGTTTCGCTTGTTTTAACCTTCCTGCTGCCGTCGGTATTGTTCGCCCAATTGGTGGACAAGACGCCGGCAGCCATTCCCAACGTGCCCACTGTGTACCATACGGAGCCCTGGGAAGACCCGCTGGTGACCGGCATCAACCGCGACCCCTCGCGGGCTACGGCTTATTCCTTTACTACCGAAAAGGACGCCCTGACCTGCGACCGCACCAAAACCGGCCGCGTGCAGTCGCTCAACGGCGACTGGGACTTTGCCTTTGCCCTGAAGCCCGCGGATGCTCCAAAAGACTTTTACAAAAGCCCCGTATCCGGCGCGGGCTGGAAAAAGATCACCGTTCCCGGCAGTTGGGAAATGCAGGGCTACGACAAGCCTATTTACAAAAGCGCCGTGTACCCCTTCCGGCCCGTGAACCCGCCCCACGTGCCGCAGGACTACAACGGCATGGGCTGCTACCAGCGCAGCTTTACCGTTCCCGCCGACTGGAAGGACCAGAACGTTACGTTGCATTTTGGCGGCGTCGGTTCGGGCTTTAAGGTTTGGGTAAATGGCAAGTTCCTCGGCTATGGCGAAGACTCCTTCCTGCCCTCCGAGTTCAACGTTACGCCCTACCTGCAGGCCGGCGAGAACGTGGTGTCGGTACAGGTGATCCGCTGGAGCGACGGCGCCTTCCTGGAAGACCAGGACCAGTGGCGCATGAGCGGCATCCACCGCGAGGTGCTGCTGCTGGCCGAACCCAAGCTGCGCATCGCTGACTTTCACTGGCAGGCAAAGCTGGACAAGCAATACAAGGACGCTGTCCTGAGCATCCGCCCCCGCCTGGAAAACCTGACCGGACAGCAGGTGCCCGGCTACCGCCTGAAGGCCCAGCTGTACGACAAAAGCGGCAAGGCCGTGCTGGACAAGCCGCTGGAGCGCACCGCAGAATCCATCATCAACGAAATCTATCCCCGCCTCGATAACGTAAAATTCGGCCTGCTGGAAACAAAGGTGTCCAACCCCGACAAGTGGAGCGACGAAGAGCCGAACCTGTACACCCTGGTGTTGTCGCTGGAAGACAGCACGGGCCGCCTGATGGAAGCCAAAAGCTGCCGCGTGGGCTTCCGCAGCATCGAGTTCTCGAAGGACGACAGCAAGCTGCTGATCAATGGCAAGGTCACCTACCTGTACGGCGTCAACCGCCCCGACCACCATCCCACCCGGGGCAAGGCCCTCACGCATGCCGACATCCTGGAAGATGTACGCACCATCAAGCGCTTCAACTTCAACTGCATCCGCACCTCGCACTATCCCTCCGATCCCTACCTGTACGACCTCTGCGACCAGTACGGCATTCTGGTGATCGACGAGGCCAACCTGGAGACGCACGGCCTGGGCTCGAAGCTGTCGAACGACCCGATGTGGACGCATGCCTACCTCGAACGCAGCAACCGCATGGCGCTGCGCGACAAGAACCATCCCAGCGTCATCATCTGGAGCCTCGGCAACGAGGCCGGCCGCGGTCCCAACCACGCCGCCATGGCCGAGTGGCTGCACGATTTCGACATCACCCGACCGGTGCACTACGAGCCCGCCATGGGCAACCCGCGACTGGAAGGTTATATCGATCCCTCCGACTCGCGGTACCTGAAACCCAACGACCACTCGCACCGCACCCAGAACCCCCGGGATGCGTATTACATTGATATCGTGGCCCGCATGTACCCGGCGCTGTACACCGCCCCGCTGCTGGTAAACCAGCAGAACGGCGACAAGCGCCCGATCTTCTTCGTGGAGTATGCGCACGCCATGGGCAACTCCGCCGGCAACATCAAAGAATTCTGGGACCAGTGGCGCTCCACACCCCGCATTATCGGCGGCGCCATCTGGGAGTTCAAGGACCAGGGCCTGCTGAAGCGCGATTCGGCCGGGGTACCGTTCTACGCCTACGGCGGCGACTATGGTGAGAAGTATTTCGACGACTTTACCATCAAGGGCGTGGTGGCTGCCGACGGCCGTCCCAAAGCCGCCATGTTCGAGTGCAAGCGCGTCTTCCAGGGCGCGGAGTGCAGCCTGGCCGATGTGACGAAAGGATGGGTGAAAGTGACCAACCGCCATGCGACGAAGGACCTGTCCGCCTACAATGTGTACCTGGTGGTGCGTGAGGACGGGAAGGTGATCACCCGCAAGGACCTGCCCCGGATTTCCCTTGCCGCCGGTAGGGATACCACCATCAGCATTGCAGCCTTCCTGCCCAGGGCAAAGGGCGGCAGCGAGTACCTGGCCGATATCCACTTCACGCTGGCGCAGGACGAAGCCTGGGCCCCCAAAGGCTACGAGGTGGCTTCCAACCAGTTCGCTCTTACCGGGCTGTCGCTGGCAAAAAGCGAGAAGAAAAACTTCGGCGCCGTGACCATCAAAGAAGCCGGCAATGGGTATACCGTCACCGGGAAAGGGTTTGAAATCAGCTTTGATAAAGCCAATGGCGCCCTGAGCTCGTACAAATGGCAAGGCAAGGAACAGGTGTTCCAGCCCCTGCTGCCGCATTTCAGCCGTCCCCTCACCGATAACGACCGCCGTGGCTGGAAGACGCATCGCAAGCTGGCCCAGTGGTACAACCCCGGCCTGAAGCTGCAGCGCCTGGCTGCCGGCACGGCCACTAATGGCCAGGTAACCCTGACCAGCGACTACACCCTCATCAACGACAGCGCCCAGGTGCAGGTAGTCTATACCGTTACCGGCGAGGGCGTGCTGAAGGTGGACTTCCGGCTGAACCCCAAAGCCGGCCTGCCCAACCTGCCGAAGGTGGGCATGCAGGGCGGCATCAAACGTTCCTACGACCAGCTCACCTGGTACGGACGCGGCCAGCTGGAGAACTACATCGACCGCCGCTACGGCTTCGACGCGGCCATCTATTCGCAGCCCATCGAGGAGTTTATGGAGCCCTACGTAGTGCCCCAGGAAAGCGGCAACCGCACCGACGTGCGCTGGATGCTGCTGGGTGACCGCAAGGGCAGCGAAGGCCTGCTGGTGGTGGCCGATTCGTTGCTGAGCATGAGTGCCTGGCCTTATACCGAGGAGAACCTCCAGAATGCCCGCCACACCAACAAGCTCAAAGATGCCGGCTACCTGACCCTGAACGTCGACCTGGTACAAATGGGCGTTGGCGGCAACGACTCCTGGAGCGAGGTGGCCGCCCCGCTGGAGCAATACCAGATCCCGGCAAAGCCTTACCGCTATGGATTCTACCTCGTTCCCTTTAGCGGAAAGGAAGTAGGAGAGAAGTGGAAGAAAGTGCGGTTTTAATAAGGTTTTTATAATTTGCAGGAAAGCCCCGGAGGATGATCTTCCGGGGCTTTTTATTTGCCGGCTGCCGGTTGGCTGCAAGGGTAACGATAAGCAGCAAGTGTAAATATTTAATACTTAAACCTCTTATAAAATGAACACTGATTATTTAAAAAAATGCCAAAACTAACTTGACATTAAAAAAAATGCATTCTAATTTTATATCACTGCAGTAACAAAAGAGCTCCGCCGACCCTTATAAACTTCCTTCATTTGTGTTTCCTGGAAAGTGCAACAACCTTTTCTGTCCTTTTTTTCACGCATTTATTTTACGCTATTGAATCATTTAGCTGCAGTGATTTTTGTGACTATGTCCTGAATAATTGTTGACCCTTTTACCATCCCGGTCAGTATCCTCATACCCTTTTGCCGAAACGCTTTTTGGTGTTCGTACCTCTATTGCATTTACGGTAACGGCAATAAACCATCCCATCCGATCACATAACCCAAACATAGACAAAATGAAAAGCAACATCCCCATTCCACCATGCAGCAAGTCTCTACAACCGTGGCAAGGCCCGGCAGTGCCACTTCAGATTTCTTCCCTGCTGAAAAAATAACTTTTAGCAAAAACGAATAAGATGTGTGAATGCCATTGGCTTCCATATTCGAAATCTGCTAACTCCTCATTATCCCCTTTATAATCACAGTCAACTTTAACCAAAAACCAAAAAGCAAATGAAAAAGTTATCTATTCTGTTCGGCGGTTTAATAACCGTTACAACCGTACTCGTTAGCTGGAACACGAAGAACGTATCCGTTACAGGTGACGCAAAGCCCATTTTACACCAAAAGGCGGGCAACAGCCATATCAACGGAGGAGGCACTACATTGGAGCCTGGACCCGACGGTGATGAACGTTCCACATTTGTATTCAATGCAGTGAAGCTGCCGAACGGAACTGTAAAGGGCCAATTGCATTATAAATACCGGGCATTTGACCTGGAATGGAAGGCGGACATTACCTGCTTCACCATTCGTGGAAACGAGGCGACCTTAAGCGGTACTATAACTTCTTTTAAAGGAGATCCTGCACTTGCCGGGAACCATGTTGTCGGTGCACCTATAAATTTTCTCGTTCAGGACAATGGACAGGGAGCCGGGCAGGACCTTGTTAGCGACTTTCTTTTCGTTCCTCTGGAAGATCGTGATATTCAATGTACATACGATGGAACAAATGGACAGAACGTAAACCATCCGTACCTTCCTGTCTATGGCAATATCACTATAAAGCCATAAAATTTATTCAGCGGCAGTAAGTACAATTCTTAGCGTTAAGAAGGGGGAGAGCTGTTATTGTTTCCTTCCGGTTTGTAAAGAGAAGCCGGCGATCCCAAAAGCAGATGACCCGGACTTTCCTGAAAAGGTAAAGCACGGGTCACCTGCTGTTTCTTTTTTTAATGCATCTTCAGCCGCGGAGCTACGCACACCCTCTCCATTTGGAAAGGGTGGAGGTCTACCCGCCGCCCAGCGCTCTGTATAAATCCACCAAAGCCTGTAACTGGCCGCGGCGGGTGGCGATGAGCTCCAGTTCGGCTTCCACCACGCCCTTTTGAGCGGAGATCACTTCCAGATAAGTGGCATAACCTCCCCGGTACAGGTCGTTGGCCGTGGCCACGGCGGCCCGCAGCGTCTCGGTTTCTTCCTGCTTCAGTGTGAATTTCCGTTGCAGGTTGTGCAGCTCGCTCAGGCGGGTCACCACCTCGCGGTAGCCGCTGAGAATAGCCTTCTGGTAGCCATAAAACGCTTCCCGGCTCGCAGCCGTGGACCGCGACAGGTGGGCCTTGTTGGCCGTACGGTTCAATACCGGGCCGGCCAGCCCGCCCAGGGCGCCGTAAGCCAGCGAAGCGGGGTTAAAGAACTGGGCGGCACTAAACGCGTTCAGTCCCAGGTAAGGCGTCAGGGTCAGCGAGGGCAGAAAAGCGGCCCGCGCGGCCTGTACGTCGGCCTCCGAGGCCTTCAGCTCCAGCTCGGCCTGCCGGATATCGGGGCGGCGCAACAGCAGGGCCGAGGGGATGCCTGCCTGCAGCGTTTGCGGCAACTCGTGCTTTAAGATCGATTCGCTCCGCTGGATGCGCTGCGGCAGGCGGCCCAGCAGCAGGTTCAGCTCGTTCTCTGCCGCCTGGATCTGCTGGCGGAAGTCGGTCTCCAGGCCCCGCGTATGCAGCAGCTGCGCCTTGAACTGGTGCACCGCCAGCTCCGTGGCCCGCCCCCCTAATTTTTGTACTTCCACTACTTCCACGGCCCTTTGCTGCAGGTGGATGTTCTGGCGCAGCACTTCCAATTCATCGTCCAGCGCCAGCAGCTCGAAATAGCGGGTGGCCACCTCGGAGACCAACAGGGTGCGTACCCCCTGCACGCCCTGCTGCGAGGCCAGCAGGCGGTGGTAGGCCGCCGACTTCTGCTGCCGCAGCTTGCCCCAGAGGTCGATCTCCCAGGAGCTGCGCAGGCCCAGGAAAAAGTCGGGCGTCAGCGGCGTGGGGATCTTCTGGTCCTTTTCGATATTGCCCGAGAGGTTGGTGTCGAAGTTGCCTACCCCGTTCAGGGTGTAGTCGCCGTACTTGTCCACGCCGGCTGCGGCCATCGCCTGCACCGAGGGCCGCAGGGCGCCCCGGGTCTGCAGAAAGTTCGCCCGGGCGCCCTCCACCCGTTGCAGGGCGGTTTGCAGGTCGGGGTTGTTGAGCAGGGCGGTATCGATCAGCCGCTGCAGGTAGGGGTCGGTAAACACCTGTTTGAGGTTCAGGGCCGTGGCCGTGTCGGATTGGCCCGGGAAGGCCGCCGGCAGCGCCACCGCTTCGGGCCGCTGCAGGGGTTTTACGGACGTGCAGCCCGCCACCGCCAGGGAAAGGGCCAGCCCGAGGGGAACTATATACTTGTTGTTCTTACGTTTCATGTGTTATGCGTTTTCGGCGGAAAGGGCCGGTTGGTGGGTGGGGGAATGGGGTTGGGGACGCTTCGGTTTGCGGGCCATGCTCGCGAAGAGCACGTACAGGCCCGGGATCAGCAGCAGGCCGAAGATGGTGCCGGTAAGCATGCCGCCGGCGGCCGCCGTACCGATGGAGCGGTTGCCCATGGCGCCGGCTCCCGAAGCAATGCAAAGCGGGATCAGGCCGGCGATGAAGGCAAAGGAGGTCATCAGGATGGGCCGCAGGCGCGAGGACGCGCCATCGATGGCTGCCCGCAGCACGGTGGCGCCTTCGCGGCGCCGCTGCACGGCCACCTCCACGATCAGGATCGCGTTCTTGCCCAAAAGCCCGATCAGCATCACCAGCGCCACCTGCGCATAGATGTTGTTCTCCAGCCCCAGCACCTTTAAAAACAGGAAGGCCCCAAAAATGCCTGTGGGCAGTGACAGCAGCACCGGCAGCGGCAGCAGGAAGCTCTCGTACTGTGCCGCCAGCAGCAGGTACACGAACACCAGGCAAATAAGGAATATGTACACCGCCTGGTCGCCCGAAATGATCTGCTCGCGGGTCATGCCCGACCACTCGTAGCCGAAGCCGCGGGGCAGCTTTTCCTTAGCAATAGCCTCCACTGCCGCAATGGCCTGTCCGCTGCTGTAGCCTTTGGCGGCATCGCCGTTGATCATGGCCGACGTGTACATGTTGTAGCGCGTCAGCTGCTCGGGACCGTACACCCGTTCCAGGCGGATGAAGGTGGAATACGGCACCATCTCGCCCCGGTCGTTCTTTAAAAAGAAATTGCGGATGTCCTCCGGCTTTACGCGGTATTCGGGCGAGGCCTGCAGCATCACCTTGTACATCTGGCCGAAGCGGATAAAGTTCGAGGCGTAGTAGCTGCCCAGCAGGGTTTGCAGGGTCGACATGGCCCGGTCGATGGTAATGCCTTTCTTGGCCGCCATCTCCTGGTCCACGTGGATCAGGTACTGCGGAAAGGAGGGGTCGAAGGAGGTAAAGGCGTTTTCCACCTCCGGCGAAGCGTTGATGGCCGCCATGAACTCGTTGGTCACTTTGGCCGTCTGCACCAGGTCGCCGCTGCCCGTGCGGTCCAGCACCCGCAGCTCGAAGCCGCTGGAGTTGCCAAAGCCCGGCACGGTGGGCGGGGGGAAGAACTGGATGGAGGCGTCGGCCACGTTGCGGGTCTTTTCCTCCATTTTTTTGATGATGTCGTCCACCGACTCTTTCCGCTCGTCCCAGGGCTTGAGGTTGATCATGCCCATGCCGTAGGAGGCGCCGGCCACGTCGTTCACCAGGCTGAAGCCCGCCAGGGTGGACACGGATTCCACGGCACCGATTTCTTTCGTTGCCTGCTGCACCGCGTCCAGCACTTTTTCGGTCCGCTCCACGGTGGCGCCCGGGGGCGTGGTCACGTTCACGTAGATCATGCCCTGGTCTTCGGTGGGGATAAAGCCCGAAGGCAGGATAGCGCTCATTCCCCAGGTGCCCAGGAAGAAAGCCGCCAGCAGGGCCAGCGTCACTACCCGGCGGCCCGCCATCTTTTTCACGAACCGCGCATAGCCGTTTTCGGTAGCGTTGTAGCGGCGGTTGAAGCCGTCGAAGAAGCGCTGCAGCAGGTTCTTTTTCTTCCTGGGCGCGGAGTGCCGCAGCAGGATGGCGCAAAGGGCAGGGGTGAGGGTGACGGCATTGATCCCCGACAGCACGATGGAGATGGCCATGGTCAGCGAGAACTGCCGGTAAAAGATGCCCACGGGGCCCGACATAAAGGCCACGGGCACGAACACCGCCGACATCACCAGGGTGATGGCCACGATGGCCCCGCTGATCTCCTTCATGGCCGCTATGGTGGCGTCCAGTGGAGACATATGGTGGTCGCTCATTTTCACGTGTACGGCTTCCACCACCACGATGGCGTTGTCCACCACGATGCCGATGGCCAGCACCAGCGCAAACAGCGTCAACAGGTTAATGGAGAACCCGAGCAGTTGCATGAAGAACAGCGTACCCACCAGCGCCACCGGCACGGCCAGGGCCGGGATCAGGGTGGAGCGGAAGTCCTGCAAAAACAAAAAGACCACGATGAACACCAGCAAAAAGGCTTCCACCAGGGTGTGCAGCACGCCGGCGATGGAGGCGTCGAGGAAGCGCGACACGTCGTAGTTGATGTTAAAGCTCATGCCGGGAGGGAAGGAGGTCTCCTGCAGTTCGGCCATGCGGGTCTTTACGTTGGCGATCACCTCGCGGGCGTTGGAGCCGGGGCGCTGCTTGATCATGATGGAGGCCGAGGGACGGCCGTCGGTCTTCGACACCATGCTGTAGCTGAGCGAGCCGAACTCGATGGAGGCCACGTCCTTCACGCGGAGCACGGAGCCGTCGGGGTTGGCCCGGATGACGATGTCCTCGTACTGCTTCGGTTCGTACAGTTTGCCGGTATAGCGGAGCACGTACTGCAGCATCTGGGGTTCCTTGTCCGAGCTTTCGCCGGTCTTGCCCGGCGCCGCTTCCACGTTCTGGGCGCGGATGGCGGCTACCACTTCGTCGGTGGATACGCCCAGGGAGGTCAGGCGGTCGGGCTTGAGCCAGACGCGCATGGAGTAGTCCTTGGCGCCCATGATCTCGGCAAAGCCCACGCCCTCGATGCGTTTCAGCTCCTGCAGCACGTTGATGTCGGTAAAATTGTAAACGAACTTCTCGTCGGCCGCCGGGTCAGTGCTCATGACGTTGAGGTACATGAGCATGCTGTTGACCTCCTTTTCGGTGGTCACGCCGGCCTTGATCACTTCTTCGGGCAGCTCGTCGAGGATGGTGGTCACGCGGTTCTGGACGTTCACCGCTGCCAGGTCCGGATCGGTACCGGCTTTAAAGAACACCTGGATCAGCGTAGTGCCGGTATTGGAAGTGACCGACTGCATGTAGGTCATGCCGGGCACGCCGTTGATGGCCCGTTCCAGGGGCGTAGCCACCGCCTTGGCGCAGACTTCGGCATTGGCCCCCGTATACTTGGCGGTAACCGTCACCGAAGGGGGCACGATATCGGGAAACTGGGTAATGGGCAGCGTAAAGAGCGCCAGCACCCCCAGCAGTACAAAAAACAGGGAGATCACCAGCGACAGCACCGGCCGCCGGATGAAGGTATTGAACATGATTTGGAGTGTTTAAATGAGCAATAGGCGGGAATTTGGTAATTGGTTAATTGGTTAATTGGGAATTGGGAGGCGGCCGCTCAAATGTCAAGGCCTAATTACCCAATTAACGAATTAACCAATTAACCCAGCGAAGCTACATTCCACTGTCAAATGATACCGTCCGGGGAATGATCTGCATGCCGTCGCGCAGGCTTTGCACGCCTTCGTATACCACGCGGTCGCCGGGCTGGAGGCCCGATTGCACCACGTAGTACTGGGCCACGCGGGTGCGGGGCACAAAGGAGCGCATTTTTACCTTGTTGGCGCCGTCCACCACGTACACGTAGTTCTTGTCCTGGATCTCGAAGACCGATTTCTGGGGCACCAGCAGGGCGTCCTCCACGGAGGTTTGCAGCACCACTTTACCCGAGGCGCCGTGCTTCAGCAGGCGGCCGGGGTTAGGGAAGCGGGCGCGGAAGGCAATGGAGCCCGTGCTTTCCTCGAATTCGCCGGCAATGGTTTCCACCGCGCCGGCCTGGTCGTACAGGCTGCCGTCGGCCAGCACCAGCCGGACCCTGTCGGGTCCTTGTTGTTTTTTCTTCTCGCGGTCGTGCAGGTAGCGGAGGTACTCGTCTTCGGCAATGTTGAAGTAGGTGTAGACCGAGCTGATGTCGGATACCGTCGTCAGCAGGGCGCCTTCATCGAGCAGGCTGCCTTTTTTGAGGGGAATGCGGTTGATGATGCCGGTGAACGGCGCCCGGATGGAGGTGTACGACAGCTTGGTCATCGCTTCGCTGAGCACCGAGCGGGCTTCCTCCACCTTGGCTTCCAGGGCCTGGTGCCGTGCTTTGGCCACCTCCAGGTCGGAGGGAGTGATCACCTTTTTTTCCACCAGCAGCGCTACGCGGCCCACTTCCACCTCGGCGGAGCGGGCTTCGGCCACGGCGTTGGTCAGGCTGGCCTTAGCCTTGGCCACCTGCGTTTTGTATTCTTTATTGCTGATGCCGAACAGGGGCTGTCCCTTTTGCACCAGCTGTCCTTCGTCCACGTAAATCTGTTCCAGGAATCCGCCCACGCGGTTGCGGACCTCCACGTTTTGTACGGCCTGGATGTCGGCCACGTAGGTGCGTTGCAGGGCAGTGTCGCGGGTCTCGAGCCGGGCCACGGGCAGTTCGGGTTTGGGACCGTTGGTGGTCTTGTCGGCCTGGCTGTTGACCGAGCAGGCGGTCATCAATACAAAGGCTAAGGGAGCCAGGCTCCCGTAATAGATCCATTTCATTTGCGCTGATTTTTTATTGCAGTATAAGGGATGACGAACGGTAGGGACGGTGCAGGGCAACCTGCGGCGGGGCGTTCCGGCAAGGCAGGAATAGCCGGCACAGGTGCACAGGCACGGGCTTCAGGCAGCCGTTTTCAGCGGGCGCCGGAAAGCGAAAACCTTAAGGAATGTTGGGGCGATCAGAAAGGACTGAGCCGGAAAAGAAAAGCATAATAGCCGGGCCGGATCAGCCAGGCATCGAGGTTGCGGAAGAAATCCAGTGTGCGGATCTCCGTTCCATCATACAGGACCAGGAAGCGGCAGCTCGATTTCCGTAGGTACTGGCCCAGGTTCAGCTGCTGCAGGAGGTACTTCGACTTCTGCTTCTTTTTGAACCGGGAGTTGAGTGAAAATTTTTTGCTGTGGTCATCGGAGAGATGGTGGCCGGCCAGCAGGTCGCCAACCGGAGAAAAAAGCGGTTGTGCCTCTTCGTGGAAAACCGACAGAACGTATTCCCTGCATACAGGCGCAGTCTGCTCCGCACCTGCGGCAAACGAAGCGCAGGAGAGCAGCAGGAACAGCAGCAATAAAGTCACAGGTCGTATCTTCTTCATCGGCAGGGAAGGGAAAGGACTCCCGGAACGGCAGTTTTCCCTCTAGCCGCGAAAGTAAATAACATGTTAACGCAGATTTCTTAAAGACTTCTTAATGCCTGCAGCGCTTTCTTTCCGAAGGCCGCCTGTGGCGGGTTTTACAGGTCACGCCCCGCATTTCTAATGGGATTCTAATAAGGGTATTTAATTTCGCCGCGGTTTTTTCTTAAATGTATATTAAAATATTCGATAAAGCTTTGGTAGTGGCTTAATTTGTTTCTTTTTGCCTGCATCGATATATTCGTTGCTCAAATTAATTTTTTAATTATAGAAACGCCGGTTGAACAAAAGGAGGGTACTCGTTGTTCTGGTCAGGGATTCGCCCGGGAGGGCCTTTCCCAGTTACGGTAATAAAACAATCGAAGCATGCGTTTTTTGTTAGTAGAGGATGAACCGGGTATTGCCTCCCTTGTCAAGAGAACGCTGGAGGAGGAGGGACACGACGTGACCGTGGCCATGGACGGCACCATGGCCTGGGAATACATCAGCAGCTTTTCGTACGACCTGTTCCTGTTCGACGTGATGCTTCCCGGCATCAACGGCCTGGAATTGTGCCGCCGTTGCCGCCAGAAGGGCCTGTCCACGCCCATACTGATGCTGACCGCCCTGGGCAGCACCGACAACATCGTCATGGGCCTCGACAGCGGCGCCGACGACTACCTGACCAAACCCTTCAAGCTGGCCGAACTGCAGGCCCGGGTACGCTCGCTGCTGCGCCGCCAGCAGCCGGTGCCGGTGACCGCCGGCCCAGTGCCGGAAAAGATCGGCCTTACGTTTTCCGATATCGTGCTCAACGAGGATGAAAAGTCCGTGACCCGCAACAACCGGCCGGTGGAGCTGACCGCCACCGAGTACCGGCTGCTGGAATACTTTCTCCGCAACCCCCGCAAGGTGCTCTCCCGCATGGAGATCCTCGAGCATGTCTGGGGGTATGATTTTAACCTCAACACCAAGGTGGTGGATGTGTACATCAATTATCTTCGCAGGAAACTGGATAAGGAAGGCGGCCCTAAACTGATTCATACCGTGGTGGGCATGGGCTATATCCTGAAGGAAGTACTGAATGAAGATTCAAACTAAAATAGCATTACTCTTTACGCTGGTCTGCACCCTTATGGTCATCGTGCTGAGCGGCTCGGTTTTTTACTTCGCCAATGCCACCGCCTTCCAGGACTTTTACACCCGCCTGGAGCTGCGGGCCACCATTGCCGCCAAGGCCAGCCTGGACACGGAAAAGGAAAATACGGCTGCCTTTGAAACCATCCGGAACGAACACCTGCGGAAGCTGCCCGAAGAAAAAGAATTCATCGCTCCCCTGGATTCGCTGCCCCAACTGGTCGTTGCCGGCCTCGACGGCATCCAGGTGCCGGCACGGTTTTTCAACAACATCGTCACCCACGGCAATGCCGTCCACCGCACCGGCTACCACTTCTTTAAAGGCATCCGCTACCACAGCCAGCAGGGCGATTATGCCATCATCATCTCGGCGCACCATACCTACGCCCGCAACTTTTTGCTCCACCTCAAAACCATCCTGGTAACGGCCAACCTTATTTGCACCGTCATCTTTTTTACCGTCGGCCTGCTGTTCTCCCAGCAGATCCTGGCGCCCATCCGCAAGATCACCCAGGGCGTGAAGAAGATCAGCGCCACCTCGCTGCACAAGCGCCTGCCGGTACGGGAAGGCACCGACGAGATCGCGGAACTGGGCAGTACGTTCAACAACATGCTCAGCCGGCTGGAGACTTCCTTCGAAACCCAGAACAACTTCGTGTCCAACGCCTCCCACGAGCTGAATACGCCCCTGACCACCATCATCGGCGAGGCCGAATACGCCCTGGCGCAGCCCCGCAGCCCGGAGCAGTACCGCGAAGGCATCGGCATCATGCTGTCGCAGGCCGAAAAGCTGAAAAACATTACCCGCAGCCTGCTGGAGCTGGCCCAATCGGGCTTTACCGACAACCTGTCGCTGGAAACGGTGGACGTGAACGAGCTGCTGCAGATCGTGCTGAAGGTGGCCTACAGCATTTATCCCCAGTGCAACCTGGTGACCGACTACAGCCTGCAGCCGCGGGAAAAGACCCGCCTGACGGTGCAGGGCAACTTCCACCTGCTGGAACTGTGTATCTCCAACATCGTGCTCAATGCCTGCAAATATTCATCGGGCAAAAACGGCCCGGTTACCCTGGCCGTGGCGACCTCCGACACCCATGTGATCTTCATCGTCAAGGACAAGGGCATCGGCATTCCCGAGCAGGACATGCCCCATATCTTCGATCCCTTCTTCCGGGCCTCCAATGCCCGGCGGTCCAAGGGTTACGGCATCGGCCTGCCCCTGGCCCAGAACATCATCCGCCTGCACAGCGGCACCATCCATGTGGCCTCCAAGGAGGCTGAAGGCACGGAGGTCGTGGTGAAGATCCCGAGGGGTTAGGATTCTTACCGTTTTCTTACCACATTTTTAATCCCCCCTTACTCCGTTCTTTCCTGTTCTTAATTCCGGTAGTGCAGATTGCAGGAAAATAATCGCCATGAAAAATGTTCTGCTGCACACCGACCTGACCGTTCAATCGCTCTGGCCCGTCCATAATATTGTGCGGGAGGCCAAGGGGAAACCCCTCACGATAAAAGTCGTTCACCTGTTGAGCATGCCCGGCTCCATTACCGACCTGCTGTTCTTAAAGGAGAACAAGCCGTACCGCTCCCTGCCCGAGTCGTTCCGGGAAGCGTTCCAGCTGCTGAGCAACAAGTACCGCTCGCTGAAGGTGACCCTGGATTTTAAATTTGTTTATGGCGCCACCGCCCGTTTTTTGAAAAACTTTGTACGGGCCAATGACATCGAGGCCGTATATATCCTGACCAATTACACTTACGAACTGCCCCTGGCCAGCTCCGTGGACTTCGTGCCGCTGCTGAAGGAATGCCACACCATGGTGCATCCCCTGCCGCTGCATCCCGAGGCCTGCTCCGAATACCAGATCCTGTCGGCCCTGCTGTACAACATTGAGGAGGAACCCCAGGCTCCCGAAAGCTCCCGCCCGTTCCCTTCTTCTATTAGTTACTCTTAAACCTACGTCTATGCTCCTTCAGAAGAACATACCCTTTAAATACGTCCTGGGAAAAATCAAGGTGGAACTGATTGCAGTGGCGCTGTATGCCACGGCCGTGGCCATCGCCCACAAGTATTTCCCGCTGTCCAATATTACCATTCCGCTGTCCGTGCCCATGATCATGGGTACCGTTATTTCGCTGTTGCTGGCCTTCCGTTCCAACCAGGCGTATGACCGCTGGTGGGAAGCCCGCACCGTCTGGGGCGCTATTGTGAACGACAGCCGCACCTTAGCCCGGCAGATAAAGACCCTGAGCAAGGAAGCGTATGAAGGAGATGAGCTGTTCTTCTTCAAGCAGCGGTTCGTCAAGCGGCAGATCGCCTGGTGCTACGCCCTGAGCCGCAGCCTGCGCAACCAGGAGGCCGTACAGGGGCTGGAGAAGTTTTTGGTCAAACGCGACCTGAACCACGTGAAGAATTATACCAACACGCCCATGGCGCTGCTGGAGCTGCATGGCCATGATCTGCAGCAGGCCCGGGAGAACGGCTGGCTCAATCCGTACCAGCAGATGGAGATCGACCGCACCCTGACGCGGCTGTGCGATGCCATGGGCAAATGCGAGCGGATCAAGAACACCGTGTTCCCCTCCACCTACAGCCTGTACATCCACTTTTCGCTGATCTTCTTTTTCACCCTGCTGCCCTTCGCCCTGATCGAGGTATTCGGCATCATGCTGTTCATCCCCACGTTCGTGGCCATCGCCACCGTATTTTTCCTGATCGAAAAGATGGCCATCCACCTGCAGGATCCCTTTGAGAACAAGCCGACCGATACGCCGATGACGGCCATTTGCACGAACATCGAACGCGATCTGAAACAAACCATCAACGAAACGCATACCGTGGAAACCGTTCAAAACCGCAAACGGTATTATATCCTGTAATCGACTGCCGATCCGCTACCCTTTTCGTGTTGTGTTGCTCTACTGCCGCCCGGTCTCCCATGCCGTGGCGGCTTTTTTTATGCCGGTTTCCTTTCCAGGATGCGGGTTGCAGGGCACAGGCCTGTTCATTGGAATAATAGTTGCCACCTATGAAGCCGAGGTGAGCTGTGAACCAACAATTCTTTTTCCTTTTGCTGATTTCGCTGTTAAATCTGCTTCCGGCCGCGGCGCAGGCGGACCGCTGCGACACCATTTACTGGCAGGAAGGAAGGCCGCTGGAATGGGCTGATTTCAGGGGCGTTCCCGACTTGGCCGCCCGGCACGAATCGGTGACCTCTTACACCTTTGAACAAAAGGCCTGGATCCAGGAAGACACGTTCCGCATTTTCCTGCGCAGCGCCTTCAATCCCTGCCGCTCCTGGACCAAATCCACCGCCAGCCTCTTTTTGCTGCAACACGAGCGCACCCATTTCGATATCGTAGAATATTGCAAGCGCCTGCTGGCGCAACGGCTGCTCCAGGCCTCCTTTACCCCCGTCAATGCCTTTGACCTGCTGCGCCGCCTGACCCAGGAAGCCGAACAGGAAAAGGAACGGATGCAGGAACGCTACGATGCCGAAACCTCCTTTTCCATCAACCGCCTCCTGCAGGAAAAATGGAGCGCCGACATCCGCCTGAAGCTCCGGGCATTGGAGCCCTATGCCCGATCCTGGATCCTGCGTCCCCTGCCCGAATGAATATAAAAAGTAAAACAAGGTAAAAGAGCTGTGGGGTAACGGGAAAAGCCGCCATAAACCTTCAGGCATTTCTTCCTTATTTTACATTTTATATTTTACGGGAATCATGACAAAGATTGAACTGCATACCGAGATCAAAGCGCCGCTTACCGTTTGCTTCGACCTTTCCCGGAGCGTGGAACTGCACCAGCTGTCCACGGCGCACACGGACGAAAAGGCCGTAGCCGGCCGGCAGAGCGGCCTGTGCGAGAAAGGCGATACCATAACCTGGAGGGCAAAACATTTCGGATCCTACCGCACCCTGCAGGTGCGGCTGACCATCCTGACCTACCCGATCTTCTTCGAGGACCAGATGGTCAAGGGTGCCTTTAAAAGCCTGAAGCACCAGCATTATTTCCGAGAAGCGGGCGGCGTCACCCATATGTACGACATTTTCAAATACGAGACACCTTACGGCCTGCTGGGCAAGGTGTTCAACGGGCTGGTGCTGCGCCGCTACATGACCCGCCTGTTGCTGCAGCGCAACCGCTACATCAGGGAAGTGGCGGAAAACGGGAAATGGCGGGAGATCATCCGGCCGTAAGGATTTTTTAAAACAAAAAAGCCAAAGGCGGACCTTTGGCTTTTGGAAGGAGGTAGTTACCGGGCTTAGCTGTTCAGCATTTTGGAGCCGTTCAGGTAGCTGGCGGTAGGATGATAGATAAACAGGGCGGAGCCGTCTTTGATCATGTTGATGACGCGGGGGGCTACCGCAGGCGACAGGGCCGGGCATCCCTGGCTTCTGCCCATGTAGGGGGTTTGTACGCGGCCTTCGTTCACGTAATCGGCGGCATGTACCACAATGCCCCGGGCTTCGGCCTTGTCGTTGAATCCCTGTTCCAGTCCCGACAGGCGCAGCGACTTGCCGTGCTTTCCGGTATAAGTGCCTTTGGTTACATAAAAGCCCAGGCTGCTTTTTTCGGATTCGGGGGTATTGGAAAAATAAGCGGCGCGGTCGAGGCCGGAATTCTTTCCGTGCGAAACAAAGGTATTCAGCGCCAGTTCCATGTTTTTCAGGTCCAGCAGGTAAAAACGCTTTTTGCGGGAAGACTGGCTGAAATCAATAATGGTCAGGTACTGCTCATTGCGCACCAGGCCTTTACCCACCATCTTTTCGTAGCCCTTCAGGGCTGCTTCCAGCACGTCGCGGGAGAGGCCGGCGGCCTCGAGTTTCATTTTGCTATAGAGCTTCGAGCTGAAGCTTTCGTTCCCGGCAGTATGTTCCTCTGCCGCTACCGAAGAAGAATCGATAGTGGCCGGGGCTGCCGGAGCGGCGGTATGGTGCAACCTGTTCTCATTAGACCGGGCTGAGGTAAAAGAAACCAACCCGAGAAACAAGGACAGGGAGCTAAAAAGAATCATGGCTTTTTTTTGCATCGTAACGTGGTTTTTCCGGTGAATTGGGACGGCAAAGGTGCAAAAAGGGGCAGAAAAGAGGAAAGAATTGCCCAAATAACAGCAAAACTTTAGGACAATTGTTAAAGAAATCTAAAGGGAACGGGTGAAATAATATGCTTATTTATCAAAATGGGTAATGGCATGGTTTTTCGACGTTTATCCATGCTTTAGAGGATAAACGTAAAGGTGGTTTGGTGTTTTATTGTATCTGTCCTTTTAAAGTTCCCAACATTGGAACATTCTGTCAATGGCCCATCTATCCGGTAGATGGGCTTTTGCTTTTCTTCCCTCTTATTCTTTTGCGTTCCTTCTTTTTTCAACGGAAATCCGGTGAGGTATGGTATACTCAGGGGCGCGCCGGCAAAAATTTTTCGGTGCCCGGCGCGCAAAAAATTCCCGGGCGGCCGAAAGGCGGCAGCGGGGAAATACGCAGTTGGTACGGGGTCATCAACGGCGGGGAAGGGTGCTGTCCCGGTTCAGGGCGGCGGTGTCCGGCTTCAGGGTAGTGTCGGCAGGGTTACGGGGCAGTTCGTTTGTAGCGCGGGAGGAGCCCACCGTTCCGCTGGTGGTGGCCTGTTCGTCGGACTGAGTGGTGATGTTCGGGGGCTGGGAGCAGAAAGCAAACACGAGGCAAAGGAAGCAGGGCAGGAGCAGGTTTTTCATGCGTGTACTTTTTAAGGTTGATTGATTCCTGCTTCTTTCTGCCAATACAATACCAGACCTGGGAAAATTTATTCGGGCAGGTCGTTCCGCCATTCCTCGATCAGCTCCAGCAGGTATTTATCGAGGTTGCTGCTGGTGGGTTCGCTTTTTACCAGCGTGACGTTTTCGGGGATGAAGTCGGCCGGGTGCCCGGGGTTCTCCCGGGTCAGGTGAAAGGTGGTGAAGTCCTCCGTAGAGACCGAGTACGCCACAGCATGCTGCAGGTACTGTCCAGTAATTGAAAAGGTCATGCCTTAAAATTAAGACCAATTTCCCGATTCCCCCCAAAGAAAAAGCCTCCTGTGGAAACAGGAGGCGCTAACGATTACTTGCCATATGATGCTGTAAAAGTACACGGCCTTACTGCTTCCGCAAACAGGGTATCGACCAACAGCCCGCTTTTATAGATATGAACAGGATGCGGATCGATTACGTGTCATTTCAACACGAAGAGTTCCTGGGTTCCTGAGTTTCTAAGTGCCTAAGTTGGCGTAACTCCGATAGGATAGGAACGTAAAAAGGAAACTGATATGTTTTCATCCATCCAGACAGCTCAGGAACTCAGGAACGTAGAAACCTAGAAACTCAGGAACTCATTCCTCCAGTTCTTCCAACTGCACGAGAAAATCATGCTGCAGGTCTTCGTGCAGGGAACTGATGGCGAGACGGATCTTTTTGAGCCCTCCCTGGTAGAGGCTGTTCAGTGCCTGGTGGTGCTGATGGGGCAGGGGCAGGGCCTTCAGCAGGCGGCAGTAGTGCAGCAGCACATCGGCTTCCACGGTTTTGGAGCCGGCATAGCGGATATATTTCTGGGCTAAGCGCAGGATCTTGCGCAGGTTCTTTTTGGCGAAATACAGGTGGCTCGTGGGCACGGTGGTAAAGGCCTCGCTGATCTCCTCCTTAACGCTCCGGGTATACGCATCCGGGTCCGCCGCCTCGAACAGCAGGTAGGTGAGGAGTTCCTTGTTTTCCTTTTTGTAGCGGGCAAGGCGCAGGCAAACCTCCGCCAGCCGTTGGGGAGCCATCGCTTTCAGCTCCTGCTTGATCTCGTTGATACTGGCCGCTTTCATATTTTTTTTACTCTTCGCTTCTTTACAGGTTTCCTTCCCTGAAAGCGGCAAAGGTACAGGGAAGCGGTGCTTCCGGGCGGCCGACCTGCCCGGATTGACGATTTTCCTGCATACGTTGGAAATGCCGGGCCAGGGGCGAATAAACTTTGGCAAAGCACTTGCTGTCACAGCTTAATGGCCACCGCAGGGATTATTTCAGCGGCCCCATGGGGTAAAAACAGTGCGAAACAATTTTATGCTTGCCCAACACAATATTTTTGCATATTTTTAACAAAAGGGCTGATCAGCAATGGCGCCGGCCCTGAAGTGCAACAACCTGTAACCTTTAACCCCATATACCATGCAAAAAGACACCCACATCCTGCAGGCGATCGCCGACCGGTTCGACTATTCCGTTTCCGTAGTGGAAAAGGTATTTGACAAGGTGCGCTCCTACGATGAAACCTTCAGCATCCTGAGCGAATGCACCCTGCTGGAAGCCAATCCCCTGCAGGCCGCCGAGCAAAAGGCTTCGGCCGCCGCCCTGAAATCCTAGGCCATTCCCAAAAGTTTTCTCCTGGCCCGTTTCAAAACTGCTCAAGGCTTTGTTGTCTTCGGCAGTTTTTTGATTTCCTCCCCCTGAATTTTGTGGAATGCCCCTTTGCCTTCCCGCCTCTATACTTCCACAAGCACGAAGAATTGAAGCATCTTTTATTTTTTTTATCTGCTGAAAATGACGTTGGACATAAAAGGCTCCGTCAGTTGAAACGCAGTCCTGTAAAGGGTCTTAACAATTTGTTGTATGCCTTTGCCATAATTAAATAGACCGTTCTTTGGTCCGTGGCGCCGGAAAACTCCGCTTATTTTTGCTTCAGCAAACAGGATAAGAGCATCGATAATAGAGACACTGAAAATTCCTGGAGCTCCGCAAGCTGTCCGGCAGCAAGAATCGATCTTAGTAACTCTTTCATATGGCAAGCAATCGTTAGTCGCCCCTTGTTTCTACTCGGGGCTTTTTTTTGCTTATTACCGTGCCCCTGCAGCCGGTACTCCCCATACGCCTTTTTATTATATCTCTTCTTTTCGTTTACTTTACCGCCAATCCTCATTTCTCAATTAAGGGCAGTGGCAAAATATGTTATTACCAAAAAGGCAGACCGGTTCCTGGCCGGGATATACGATGCCGGGGCATTCACCCTGCAGTTTTTCCGCGAGGTGTTTACGCCGCCTTTCGAGCCGCGGGAGATCATTCGCCAGTGTTACGAGATCGGCTACAAGTCACTGCCGCTGACCACGCTGACCGGCTTCGTCACGGGCATTGTCTTTACCAAGCAATCGCGGCCCTCACTGATCGAGTTCGGTGCCACCGCCTGGCTGCCGGCCCTGGTAGGTGTGGCCATGGTCAAGGCCCTGGCCCCGCTGGTCACCTCCCTGATCTGTGCCGGCAAGATCGGCTCGCGGATCGGGGCCGAGCTCGGCTCCATGAAGGTGAGCGAGCAGATCGACGCCATGGAAGTGTCGGCGGTCAACCCCTACAAATTTCTCGTGGTCAGCCGGGTGCTGGCCACCACGCTGATGATCCCCGCCCTGACGATGTATTTCGGACTGGTGGGCTTTTTGGGGTCCTTTGTGGACGTGCACCGCAACGAGCTGACGAGCCTGACCACCTTTTTCATCAAAGCCTTTGAAAAGATCTCGTTCCTCGACTTCACCTCCTCCTTCGTGCGGGCCGTGGTCTTTGGCTTCACCATCGGCATCGTGGGTTGCTACGAAGGCTACCAGGCCAGCAAGGGCACCGAAGGCGTGGGCAAGGCCGCCAATACGGCGGTGGTGCTGTCGCTCTTTTTCCTGTTTATCGAAGAAATTATTATCGTCCAGGTATTTAACTGGATTCATCTCATCAGCTAACCCCATGGAAGAGCAGTCCCTACAGCGTACAGGCGAAGCACCCGTCATTTCGATCCGGGGCCTCCACCGGGCCTTCGACGAGTTCGAGGTGCTGCGGGGTATCGATATGGACGTTTTCCGGGGCGAGAACGTGGTGGTGCTGGGCCGCTCCGGCGCCGGCAAATCGGTGCTGATCAAAATTATCGTCGGCCTGCTGCCGCCCGGCAGCGGCTCGGTAAGCGTGCTGGGCCATGACATCAGCCGGCTGGACAAGAAGGGCTGGCGCCAGCTGCGCCTGCAGACCGGATTCCTGTTCCAGGGCAGCGCCCTCTACGACAGCATGACGGTGGAAGAAAACCTGTTGTTCCCGCTTACCCGCAATTTCCGGAGCCTGGCACCCCGCCAGGCCCAGGCGGCCGTGGACGCGGTGCTGGAAGCGGTGGGCCTGGAACATACCCGGCGGCAGATGCCGTCCGAGCTCTCGGGAGGGCAGCAGAAGCGCATCGCCATTGCCCGCACCCTCATCCTGAAGCCCCAGATCATGCTCTATGACGAGCCCACCGCCGGCCTGGACCCGATCACCAGCGCGGAGATCAACAACCTGATCAACGAGGTGCGGGAACGCTACCGTTGCTCTTCCATCATCATCACCCACGACCTTACCTGCGCCCGCATGACCGGCGACCGCGTGCTGATGCTGCACCAGGGAAAATTTATACGGGAAGGCACCTTTGATCAGGTGTTCGCTACGGAGGACGAACGCATCCGCGGCTTTTTTGACTACAACACATACGCAACCAAATGAGTGCTACGCATACCAAACAAAAAGTAATTGTCGGCCTGTTCGTGCTGGTGGGCCTGCTGATCTTCCTGGCCGGCGTGCTGACCCTGGGCGGGAAGCGCCGCTATTTCGCCCACACCTTTACCCTGCAGGCCCGCTTCGAGGATGTGGGCGGACTGCTGGCCGGCAACAACATCTGGCTGGCCGGCGTCAAGGTGGGGACGGTGGAAGAAGTGCGGCTGTCGGCCGGTCCCGGCGTGGAGGTGACCATGACCATCGACGAAACCGCCCGTCCCTTCATCCGCAGGGACGCCCGGGTGCGGATCGGCTCGGAAAGCTTTATCGGCAACCGGATCCTGGTGATCCACGGCGGCTCGCCCGGGGCCCCGCCGGTGGCCGACGGCGCCCTGCTGGCCACCGAAAAAGTGCTGAACATGGACGACATGATCCTGACCTTCCAGCAGAACAACCAGAACCTGCTGGCCATTACGGAGGATTTCAAGACCATTAGCCGGCGGCTGCTGGAAGGGGAGGGCTTTTTAGGCAAGCTGATGACCGACGAAAGCCTGATGACCCGCCTGCAGGCCACCCTGAACACCCTGCAAAAAGCCTCCGGCCATGCCGAAGACCTTACCGGCAGCTTTGCCGCCTACGCGGCCAAACTGCGGACCCGGGGCACCCTCTCCAACGAGCTGGTGACCGACACGGTGCTGTTCCGAAGCTTATCGGCCACCGTGCGGCAGTTGCAGTCCGTATCGGAAGCGGCCACCGCCATCACCCGCGACCTGAAGGCGGCTTCGGGCCGGCTGGACGACCCCCGCAATGCGGCCGGCCTGTTCCTGACCGATCCCCAGCTGGCGGAAAGCCTGAAGGCCACCCTCCTGAACCTGCAGTCGGGCACCGAAAAGCTGGACGCCAACATGGAAGCGCTCCAGCATAATTTCCTGTTTAGAGGATACTTTAAGAAATTGAAAAAGCAAGAGGAGGGAAAATAGGTAATGGGCAATAAGCAATGGACAATAGGGAAATACTCCATATTCAATACGCAACACTCAATATTCAAGGAAGGAATAAAGCCGGCAATGAACAGCGTATTTGCCGGTTTTGCCTTTTTCCTTGAGCATTGAGTGTTGCGTATTGAATATTGAGTATTTCTCTTTTCGCTTATTTTCAATTGCCTATTACCTATTCCACAGCGGGTTCCAGCCAGGGTTCCAGCTCCTCCACATAATGGATCGTGGTTTCGAACTGCAGTTCGTAGGTTTCTTTTTCGCCGATAAATAATTTCAGGCCTTCGGGCTGGAAGGGGGCCAGGTTTTCCTTGGCCTTTTGGGAGGGGTCGTTCTTTTGGACGGGCTCGGGTTGGTTCTTATGGTGTTCCAGGCGGATCATTTTGCCATCCAGTTCCTTGCCCCACATGGCCAGGGCCTCATCGCGGGGTTTGGCATTCTGGCTGACGATAGGGATCAGTAGCTTGAATCCGTTGCTTTGCAAAAAATCATACGTTACAGGAGTCATAGGCCTCTTTTTAAAGTCTTCTTTCTAATCTTATACCAATCTTACGCGTTTACAAGTTTACGAGTGGTGGAAGCGGTGGCCGGTCCCGTATTTTCCTACAAACGACACAGCCCCGGGAATCGGGGCTGCGTGGTTATCTTTTCGGACGGTTGCTGTTGTTGTCATTTTTCGGAATGGGTACCAAAGCCGGTTTCTTAATGCCCAGCAGGATCGAAATAACTTCTTTCAGGCTCATTTAATGGTATTAAAGGTAAAAAAAACAGGTTAGGATAACTGGTCTCAATAAGGATGAGAACCGAAGCCTAAATTAAGGAAGATTTTTTTCTCTTCCTGTTAAAAATCGCCCGGGTAGCGACCTTAAATTAAAAAAATAGGGGATTTTAACAACCAGCCCGCTTCCGGCAGGGCTATTTCTGCCGTCGGGACCACTACAAACTACAAACTACAAACTACAAACCCTGAACTCCCTTACTTTGCACCTCTTTTTACAACCTTGCTTTACGATATGAGACCTTTTTTACCTACTTCCCGCAACCTGCTCCTGGCTGCGGCGATTTTTACGGCTTCCGTGACGGATGCCCAGGTGGCGGCGCCGGCCCCCTGGCCCAAAGTGCAGCAGCAGACAAAGCCCTGGACCCGCTGGTGGTGGATGGGCAGCGCCGTGGACGAAAAGAACCTGGGCGCCCAACTGGACAGCATCGGCCGCGCCGGCTTCGGCGGCGTGGAGATCGTGCCCATCTACGGCGCCATGGGCTATGAACAGCGCTACATCCCCTACCTGACGCCCCGCTGGATGCAGGTGCTCGACTACACTACCCAAAAAGCTTCCTCCCTGGGCATGGGCGTGGACATGGCCGTAGGTACCGGCTGGCCCATCGGCGGCCCGCAGGTGACCGCCCCGCTGGCCGCCACCCGCCTGGTGGTGCAGAAGTATGCCCTTGGCCCCGGCCAGTCGCTGGCCGAAAAGATCGTCCTGAACGATCCGAAACAGCCCGCCCTGCCCGGCACCTCCCTGGCCGCCCTGGTCGCCTACGGCGATGACGGCAGCATCCAGGACCTGACCGGGAAGGTGGACGCCACGGGCAAGCTGAACTGGACGCCCTCCAAGGGCAAATACGAGCTCTATGCCGCCTTCTCGGGCAAAACCAGGCAGATGGTGAAACGGGCCGCTCCCGGGGGCGAAGGCTATACTTTCGACCATTTTTCCAAAGAGCCCATCACCGCCTACCTCCACACCTTCGACTCGGTCTTCGGTAAAACCTCCCACGGCGTACGCTCGTTCTTCAACGACAGCTACGAAGTATACGGGGCCGACTGGACCCCCGGCTTTTTCGAAGAGTTTCGCAACCGCCGCGGCTACGACCTCAAACCCTTCCTGCGCGAGCTGACCGGCACGGAAAAATCCGAAAGGGTGGCCCGCCTCAAATCGGACTACCGCGAAACCATGTCCGACCTGATGCTGGATAATTTCACAAAAACCTTTACCGCCTGGGCCCACCGCATCGGCGCCCAAAATACCAACCAGGCCCACGGCTCGCCCGGCAACCTGCTGGACCTGTACGCGGCCGTGGACATCCCGGAGGCCGAAACCTTCGGCTCCAGCTATTTTCCCATCCCGGGCCTGCGCCGCGACAGCGGCGACGTGCGCAACGTGGATCCCGATCCCAACATGCTGAAGTTCGCTTCCTCGGCCGCCCACGCCATGGGCCACAACCTGTCGTCGAGCGAAACCTTTACCTGGCTGACCGAACACTTCAAAACTTCCTGGGCCCAGTGCAAGCCCGAGCTGGAGCAGGTGTTCCTGTCGGGCATCAACCACGTGTTCTACCACGGCACTACCTATTACCCTGCCGATGCCCCCTGGCCCGGCTGGCTGTTTTATGCCTCGGTGAACTTTGTGCCCAGCAACAGCCTCTGGCCCCACCTCAACGGGCTGAACAATTATATCACCCGCTGCCAGTCGGTGCTGCAGGCCGGCGAGCCCGACAACGAGGTCATGATCTACTGGCCCGTTTACGACAGCTGGAACCGCCCCACCGGCATGGACATGCCCCTGAAGGTGCACGACATCGACGAATGGCTGCACCCCACCGCCTTTTACAAGGACCTGGTGCAGCTGCAACAAAAAGGCTATTCGCTGGACTTCGTCTCCGACCGCATGATCGAGTCCTCCCGGGTCAACGGGGGCACCATCCGCGTAACGGCCAAAGGCGCCGCCCATAAAGTGCTGCTGGTACCCGAATGCCGCCTGATGCCGGTCAATACCCTGCAGCAGATCGTACGCCTGGCCCGCAACGGCGCTACCGTAGTCATGCAGCAACTGCCGAAGGACGTTCCCGGCCTGGGCAACCTCGACCGCCAGCGGGCCCGCTTCAACCTGGTGCTCGACTCGCTGAAGTTTACGGCCACCGGCACGGAAGGCGTGCAGGAACTGAAGCTGGACAGCGGCCGCATCCTGCTGGCCGCCGACGTGGCCGCCGCCCTGCAGCATGCCGGCATCCGGGGAGAAGGCCTGACCGCCACCGGCCTGAAATTCATCCGCCGGGCAGTGCCGAACGGCAAATTCTACTACCTCGTCAACCATACCGCCAAAGCCGTGGATGAAGTGCTGCCCCTGCAAACCCTGGCCTCTTCCGCCCTGATTCTCGATCCGCAAAGCGGCGCCTACGGCTCTGCCCCGGTCACCCGCAGCGGCAATACCTCGGGAATCCGGGTGCAACTGCAGCCCGGCGAGGCCCTGATTGTAAAAACCGGAACGGAAAAGACGGCGGCCCCGGCCTGGGCTTACGTGCAGCCTGCCGGCGAGCCGGTAGCGCTGAAGGGCGACTGGAAGCTGCGCTTCACCGGCGGCGGCCCCGTGCTGCCGAAAGAGGCGACCCTGAAGCAACTGCAGTACTGGACCAAACTGGAGGATACCGCTGCCGCGGCTTTTTCGGGCACGGCCGAGTACAGCACCAGCTTTACGCTGCCGGCCAAAAATGCCGCCGACTACGAGCTGGCGCTGGGCAAGGTGGCCGAGTCGGCCCGCGTATGGATCAATGGCAAGGAGGTGGGACTGCTGTGGAGCATTCCGTTTACCGCCCGTGTCGGCAAATACCTGCAGCCCGGTAAGAACAGCATCCGCATCGAGGTGGCCAACCTCATGGCCAACCGCATCCGCGACATGGACCGCAAAGGCATTCCCTGGCGCCGCTACCACGAGATCAATTTCGTGAACATCAACTACAAGCCCTTCGACGCCTCGGTCTGGCCGGTACAGCCTTCCGGCCTGGAAGGTCCCGTCACCCTCCGGCCGCTGAAAGTGGTGCGATAAGCGCTTTGGAACCGTACGGAAAAGCCCCGGAAGCCGCCAACAGGCAGGCATCCGGGGCTTTTTTGCACCTTGCCGCTTTGCGCAGGAACAAAAAAATATCCCCTCCGGGGAGGGGACACTTCTTCAGGCATTCAACACATGACATTTTACACACACAATATCTTATGCCTTGTTTCAGCAACAGGGCCGTTTTCTAAAAAGGGTACGGATTAAAAACGGACAGCTCTGAATTTGTTTCTGCAATTGGTTTTGGTTGCGCTTTTTCTACCAGACAACCATCTGAAAGGTTTTGATCGGTATCGGATTGTTTACGGACGCTAAGGTAGAACGGTAAAACGGGCAGAGCCGTTCTTTTCGACGATCCGGCCATTGTTCCGGGTCAAACGGCCCGGAACAAAGGTGGAAGTTTTTGTGCAAAATATTGAAAATCAATTAACTAGAAATTGCCCCTATCAAAATATACGTACTTGCCCCTAATCGTTTGTCAGTTGTTTTTCCGCCTTTTGTCATTGAAAATCTACAGGCAGCCCAAATAAATGCTAGCGGGGCATTTCTCCGGGCTCTGCGGGAGTTTTTTAACGGAATAAAAGCCTGCCGGCCACCGTATGCCCGTAATTTTGCGGCCCAAAAAGGAACATATATGCTGGATACGGTTATATTCGATATGGATGGTTTGCTGGTGGATTCGGAACCCCTGTGGGCGGTGTCGATGCGGGAAGTATTTGCCACCGTAGGGGTGGACCTGTCGGAGGAAATGGCGCTGAAAACCACCGGCCTGCGGACCAAAGAAGTGGTGGGCTACTGGCACCAGCAACTCGGGTGGACCTCCCCGAAGACCAACGAGCAGGTATGTGAAGAGATCATCGACGACGTTACTGCCCGGATCATTGCCGAAGGCAGGGCCATGGAAGGCCTCCACCATATCCTGGAGTTTTTCCGCCGCAAGGATTTCCGGATCGGCCTGGCTTCTTCTTCGCCCTTACGGCTGATCACGGCGGTGCTGGGCCACCTGGGCATTCGCCAGCAGTTCCAGGCCATTTATTCGGCCGAGCACGAGGTGCAGGGCAAGCCGCACCCGGCGGTGTACCTGGCTTGCGCCCGCGAGCTGAACAGCAATCCCCTGCACTGCCTCGCCTTCGAGGATTCGGTCAACGGCATGGTGGCCGCCAAGGCCGCCCGCATGAAGGTAGTGGCCGTTCCCGAGCCGCACAACCGTACCAACCGGCGCTTCGCCCTGGCCGACCTGCAGCTGGAATCCCTGGGCCAGTTTTCGGAAGCCCATTTCCAGGAACTGAACCGCTGGTAAGGCTAATTATTCTGGCACTTTTTTTTCTCTGCCCTCGTATTGTTTCACGCTTAAAACAAACCATATGGCAGAGAAGCACAATCCCCATGGCGGCGACCGCAGCCAGCGCGAGCAACACGGCAAACACGAGCAAAGGGCCGACCGCCAGTCCGACCGGGGGAAAAATACCTCCAGCCGCACTGCCGGCGGAGACCAGGCCAAGGCAGGGGCTTCCCGTACCGATACCCAGCGGAAGGACACCAAGAAAGGCCCCAACAGCCTGTAACAATTTCGGATTTGGGATTTCGGATTTCGGATCCCCTTGCAAGGAGTAGGAGTCTTACTGCCATCAAGGGTTCCGAAATCCGACATCCGACATCCGAAATTCTAGGGCTTTCGGGCAATAAAAAACCGCCCGGGAAGGCGGCACTGCCTATTAACCGGCCTTTAAATAGCGGCGCCGGAACCATTCGTATTTTTTTCTGTTGGCAAAGATACCTTCGCCGGCTCCGTTCACGTAGGCAACGATATTCCGCACATTTTCGATTTTCGCATCCAGGTGCAGGCGGGCGGAGCGGGAGCCCCCGGCATCTTCCTGCAACAGGTACTCCAGGTAATCGTGGGGCATGAGGTCCTTCTTTTGGGTGTTGCAGTGCTGGCAGCAGTTGCGTTTGTTCTCGCCCCCGTTGGCGCCACCCTTCGACACCGGTATCAGGTGGTCGGCGGTGCGGTGAATGTGGTGGTTGAACTCCCGCCCGCAATAACAGCAGCTTTTGCTGTAATCTTTATAAACTCCCATGAATTTGGCTTTAAAAGGTTCTGGAATCCTTTCCGGCCGGAAAGCGGCAGTGCAAGAGCGGAGTGAAAACAGGTGCTGACGCCGGAAAAATGAACAGGCAAATTTACGTTATCCAGCACGGCTAAACCACGCCCCAGCCCATATTTCAGGCAGATTTAACTGATTTTCGTAAAGAATAAATGGGAAAAAGATAAGGATATATGCGCGCTCCTGGTTGCCGGCGCCAGCCAACTCTGGAACCCAGGAACTTTGGAACTCTGGAACTTTCTCTGCAACTCTGGTATAAAAATTTCTTTAGTGGTCGAACGCTCTTGATTCCTTTATATTTACCGCAAGAACCCGCTTTCATGAAATCAAAATCTTCTTTCTGGCAACGTATCGGCCTGCAGGACTGGTTCCTGAAAAAAGAAGCGGCCCCTGCCGGCGGCCCTTCGGCGGCCCTCACGCCCAACCATGTCTTTCATTTTATCATCCAGAAATTCAACGAGTCCATTGCCCAACTGTCTTTTGCCGGCCGCGTTGTATTTTTCCATGAATATATCATCTGCTTCAACCCCGACGACTTCAAGGATTTCATGGACAATAAAAAAGGCATCTTCGGCCTTATCGTCCAGGAATCGGTGAAAAAGTTTTACGACATCCTTAAAGAAGCCCGCGGTCAAGGCAAGACCGTGGAGCCCTCCAGCAGCAAGTGGGTGTTCCGCTTCGTGTCGCACCCCGACTATGCCCGCGGCGACATCTCCTTTATCGGCAAGCTGCTGCCCGGCAGCAGTCCCAAGGAAGAAAACCTGCGGGTGACCTATATTCCCCGCCAGACCGGTATCGCCCAGACCTTTGACATCAACCCCAATATCCTGAAAGGCTTTACCTTTTACAGCGAAGGCTATTACGAGGTGTCCTACGACGAAGACCTGGTATACGACGACCGCAAGGTGGGCAGTGGCACGCCTGCCTTCTATGCCCGCCTGGAAACCATTGTTCCCGACAAGGCCTTTGCCGGCAAGAAAGTGGAGTTCATCATGCGTGACGAGGAGATCATCGTGTCGGGCAGCGAGGAAACCCGCGAAGCCTCCACCATCTTCAAAGTGCCTTCGGAGTGGGTAAACACGCCCCACCTGCGCATCCGCTACAACCGCCAGGAAGACAAGTTTTACCTCAGCTCCTTTGGCGAGAAAACCCTGCTCAACGAACGGGAGGTGGGCCGCAGCGAAGCCGTCACCCCCTCCTGGACCGAACTGCCCGTCAACTCCCGCATCGTTCTGAATGGCATCGTGGGCATAAACATTTTCAAAACGTAATTTTCTGAACTACGGAGTTTACGAGTTTACAAGTTTACGAGTTTACGAGTTGCTGGCGCCCGTAAGGAACTCGTAAACTTGTAAACCCGTAAACCCGTAAACTCATTCCTATGGCCTCTATCGCTTTATTGACGCTCTGCGCGCTTTTGCTCATCATACATTTCGCGGACATAAAAAATACGCACAAACGCAATGGCTGAAAACTTTTTTGGAATCACCGATACCGGCATCCAGCGCGACAGCAACGAGGATACCTATATTGTTCAAACGGTGCTGGACAACCGCTTTATCATGGCCTGCGTAGTGGACGGCGTGGGCGGCTATGAAGGCGGCGAAATCGCCGCAGCCCTGACCCGCGAAGCCATCCTGGGCTACTTCAGCATTCCCTCCGGCGATATCCCCACCATGATGCGCGAAGCCTTTGCCGTGGCCAACGAACAGATCCATGCCGAGAAACTGCGCAGCAAAGCCCACGCCCACATGGCCTGCGTAGCCACCCTGGCCATTGCCGATACCGCCAACAACATTTTTTACTATGCCCATGTGGGCGATACGCGGCTGTACCTGCTGCGCGACCGCACGCTGGTGAAGATCACCCAGGACCATTCCTTCGTGGGCTTCCTGGAAGACAGCGGCCGCCTGACCGAGGAGGCCGCCATGAGCCATCCCAAGCGCAACGAGGTGAACAAGGCCCTGGGCTTCGATACCCAGATCCGCATGAACGCCGACTACATCGAGTCCGGCCAGTCGCCCTTCCTGCCCGGTGATACGCTGCTGCTGTGCAGCGACGGCCTGAGCGACCTGGTCCCCAAAAGCGTGCTGACCGCCATCCTTTTGGAGCAGCCCTCCCTGGAAGCAGCCGCCAAGGCCCTGGTGGACGCTGCCAACAAGGCCGGCGGCAAAGACAATATTACCGTGGTGCTGGTGCAGAACAATACGAAGGCGATCAGCCAGAAAGCCACGAAGCCCGCGGCGCCGGTAAAACAAAATAATCGGGCGGAAGTACGGCAGCCCGTGGTGCCGCCCACCCGGCCTACGGATGGGAAAGCGAAGGCGCTGCCGAAGAAAACGACCAGCCCTGCCGTGCCGGTACTGGCGCTGCTGTGCCTGGTGCTGGCGGGGGCCCTGGCCTGGCTGCTGCTGAACCGCAACCCCCGCGACCGGGGCGGCTTCTTCGGCACACCCGAACCCAACGCCCAGGAACAAAAGCTCCGCGACACGCTCTACAGCCTGCAGGGCGACTCGCTGCACCTGACCTATGCGCTCTTTCCCCAGCCCGTACTGCTTACCGATACCATTTTCATCGACCACGATTCGCTCTACCTGCGGGGCGGGGGCGGCACCGTGCTGCGCGCCGACACTACCTTCGGCGGGCCGGCCCTTTCGCTGACGGCCGACTGCCGTCACATCGTGCTGGAAAACATCACCTTCGAAAACTTCGACCTGGCCGTGCTGGCGCAAAACAAAGCCCTGCACCTGCGCAACGTGCGCTTCGTCAACTGCCGCGTGCCGGTGGAATACCAATACCAGTTCACCCCCAACAGCTATGTCAGCGGCAGCGCCGGCGACACGGCTTTTCTCATTACCGACTCGCTGCAACCCGATGCCTTCCGCAAAAAAGTCCCGGCAGAAAAGGAAGCGGCTAAAAACGAAAGGAACTAAGCACCATGGCGCAACAGAACACGCAACGGAGGGGCAGGGGCATCGAACGGGTTTTCATTCTACTGGCATCGGCCTTATTCCTGTTCCTTTTTATCCGCCTCTACGGCGAGCTGGAAAAGGATTTTTTGGAAGTGCCCCGCCGCCTGCAGGAGGGTACCCTGATCAACCTCAACGACGACCGGCCCGGCGAACAGCTGAAACGCCTGCTGCAAAAAGGCTTTTATTTTGAAGACCCCCGCGATATCGACTTTATCGGCTCCATTGTGACCGAGCGCATGGGCGCCCGCAAGGAAGTGATCGACAACATTGGCGAGCTGAACAAACGCAAATACGACGTGGAGGCCGAGCAGGCCTTTGCCCGGGGCGGCGAATCGTTCCGCAAGCGGGTGCGGCTGTCCCGTGCCCTGCTGGGCTTTGCCGGCCCCGACTCGCTCCGCTTCGAGCAGGAGGTGCGCCAGCCCCCGCCGCTGCCGGCAACGGTGGAGGTGGGCGGCGGCGACCGCCGCATCTCGGGCACCGTGGAAAAAGAAAAAGGCCGGGGCGTACAGGGCGTGCTGGTGCGGCTGGAGCTGCTCCTGCCCCAGGACAGCGTGTACAGCGAGGCCATTACCGAAGTGGACAATACGGTAACCGAGGGCAACGGCAGCGTGCGCCGCGTGTATGCCCAGGGCCCCGGCGGCAAGCGGCAGCTGCAGTCGCTGAGCGCCTATGCCCGCACCGACGCGGAAGGAAAGTTTCGTTTCGCCGGCCTGCCCGGCGACAAGGCCTACGAGCTGCTGCCCCTGAAGCCGGGCTTCCAGTTCGGCGCCACCCAGGGCACCTCCTCCCTGGAAAAAGACGCTTCGTTTACCTTTCACCAGTCGCCCCATCGCCTGAAGCTGCTGTCGACCCGCGACTTCAACAACCTTAAAAAAGAAAAAGCCCTGATGGTGCGCACGCCGGCGGAATTCAGCCGCCAGTACTGGATCACGGTGGCGGTTTTCCTGCTGTCGTTTTTAGTGGTGCACATCCTGCTGACCCTGCGCTTCCCGGCGGCCGACCAGCTGGTACTACCCGTGCTGATGGTGCTGACCGGCATTTCGTTCGTGACGCTGCTGAGCCTCCAGGATCCCCTGCGCGACCGTTTTCTCGGCCAGGGCACCACCGCCTTTTTTGCCGGCGGCATGGCGGGGTTATGTATCCTGTTGTTCCTCAACCTGCGCCGCTTTACCCCGGATTCGACGCTGTACCGCATGCTGTTCCTAAAGACCAGCCCCAAGGCCGCCGGCGGCGCGCAATGGGGGGTGCTGGCCATCGGCCTGCTGCTGCTGACCATCCTGTTCGGCACCGGCCCCGAAGGCAGCGGCGTCAAGGTGAACCTCTTTGGCTTCCAGCCCAGCGAGATCGTCAAGTTCCTTATTTTGGTGTTCCTGGCAGGCTTTTTCGCCACCAACGAAAAATTTATTGCCGACTACCGCAGCTGGCAGAAGCGCTGGTCGTTCTTTTCCTTTGCCCTCTTTGCCATCGTGGCGGCCATCCTGCTGTTCCTGGTGCTGGGCGACCTGGGGCCGGCCATCGTCTGCTGTTTTTCCTTTATCATCCTGTTTTCCTTTTCGCGGGGCGATTTCCTGTTCATGGCCGGCGCCGTGCTGCTGTTCTGCCTGTCGGTCTGGATCCTGGACAACGTGTGGCTGGGCACGGCCCTTACCGCCCTGCTGGTGGCGGGGGCGATCGTGTTCGGGCGCAAGCAGATGAGCGAATCGGCGGTGATGGCCCTGGTGGTCATCGCCGGCTTCCTGCTGCTGGACCAGGTGCCGCTGCTCGACCGGCTGTTTCCCGGGCCCATCCGCCGCCTGGTGGACCGCAAGGCCATCTGGCTCGATCCCTGGAACAACGAAGTGTTCGGCGGCGACCACGTGGCCAACAGCATCTGGGCCATGTCCAGCGGCGGCGTTACCGGCCAGGGCGTTGGCGAAGGCTTTGCCAAGACCATCCCCGAAGCCCATACCGACATGATCCTGCCGTCCTTTGGCGAGGAGTTCGGCTGGGCCGGTATCCTGTGCGTGTTTATTTTATTTCTCATTTACCTGCACCGGGCGGTGCTCATCGGCCGGCAGACCGGCACGCCCTTCCTGTTCTACCTGTGTGCGGGCATCGGCGTGGCCACCTTTGTGCAGTTCCTGCTCATTGCCGGCGGCTCCATCGGCGCCCTGCCGCTTTCGGGCGTGTCGCTGCCTTTTATCTCGTACGGCGGCTCCTCGCTGGTGATCAACCTGCTGGCGGCCGGCTTTTTGCTGGCGGCCTCCTCGCTGCAGGGCTCGGCCGTGCAGCTGCAGTACCTGTCGCGGCGGCAGGACAAGAACCTCATGCCCGCCCTGTTGGCGGCCTGTACGGGCATTGTGCTGCTGTCGGTGACCGTGTCGCGCTACCTGTTTCACAACCAAAAGTGGGTGGTGCAGCCCGCCCTGGTGGCGGATCGCAGCGGGGCGCGGATGTTCAGCTACAACCCCCGCATCGCCATCCTCATGAACCGCCTGCAGGCCGGCGTGCTGTACGACCGCAAAGGAAGGGTGCTGGCGGCCAGCCAGCCCGCGGCCGTGCAGCGCGGCCTCGACTCGCTGGTGGCGGCCGGCCTCGACCGCCGCCACCTCGAACGAATGATGCACCGCCGCCTCGACCGCTACTATCCCTTTGCCGAACAGATGTTCTTCTGGACCGGCGACCTCAATACCGGCATTTTTTACGGCGGCACCAACGGCTACTTTGCCGAGTACGAGCACCTGGCCGACCTGCGGGGCTTTGCCACCCCCGGCACCAATATAACGGCCACGGCCAGCCGCTTTCGTGAAGAACGCTTCCTGCCCGAGACAGCCACCGAAATGACCGTTACCCAGCGCGACTACAGCGTGCTGTCGCCCCTGCTGCTGGCGGGCATCAACAGCCCGCAGGTGGATGCGTTCAAAAAACGCAACCGCAACGTGCAACTGTCCCTGGACGCCCGCCTGCAAACGGGCATCCAGCAGTCGTTGGCCACCGACGACTCGCTGGCCGGCAAGCGCATTTCGGTGGTGGTGCTGGAAGACCGCACCGGCGACGTGCTGGCCTCGGCGGCCTACCCCTTGCCGCCGGTGACCGACTGGGAGACCATGAACCTGGGCCTCGTGCAGGAGGCCCGGCTGCCTTACTGGATCAACAACAACGACCCCGGCTTTACCCAGGCCAGCCAGCCCGGCTCCACCGCCAAGCTGGTGACGGCCCTGGCCGCCTTCAATAAGCTGGGCGCTGCCGCCGCCCGCAAAACCATCGTCGTGCGGCCCGGCGACCTCATCCGCGTCAGCGGCGACGAGCCCGACGAGACCGGCCCCGTTACCCTGGAGCGGGCCATCGTCAAATCGAACAACCCCTTCTTCATCCGCCTGGCCAACGAAGAGCGCCTGCAGGAGGAGATGGCCACCCTGTACCTGCAAACCGGCATGTTCCTGCGCGGCCTGGGCGGCTATTTTTACGAGCAGGAGGCCAACAACCTCGAGCAGCAGAACAAATGGCGGGAGTACTGGCGGAAAACCGAATTTCGCAGCCTGGCCTCCTACAACCCCAACGACATCCGGGCCACCCGCGGCCGCGGCATCTCGGGCATGGCCTGGGGACAGGGCGAGCTGGTGGCCACGCCGGCCGCCGTGGCCCGCCTGTCGGCCGGCATCGCCAACAGCGGCAGCCTGGTGCCCAACCGCTACGTGCTAAAAATCTCCGACTCGGTCCTGGGCCTGAAGGAGCCTATACCCCTGGCGAAGGAGCCGGACTATGCCCGCCTGATGACCCGCTACATGCTGGAGCAGAGCGCCGGCAAGGTGGCGCAGCTGGGCATTAAGGTGGCTGGCAAAACCGGTACGCCGGAGCGCATCGTCAAAAAACGCAGAATAAAGGACGGCTGGTACACGTTCTTTGCTCCGAAGGCCGCCGGCCCGGGCCATGTGGCCGTTTGCGTACGGGTGGAGGACTGCAAAGGATCGAGTGTGGCGGTAAAGACCGCCGGCAAACACGTGGTTCCCGTATTATTGCAACTCGGCTACATCAAAAGCTTCCCCAAACCTGCCGGTGCGCCTGCAGGAGCGCCACCGCCGGCACTGCCGGCAGCGGCCCCGGAAGGGGGCCTGTAGCCTTTTTTACCAAAAAACAGTAATAGCATGTTCGGATTTTTCAAAAAGGACAAGGATAAAGAAAACGAGCCCGTCGCCCTGGATGTAAAGCTGATCCGGGAACGGCTGCTGCAGTTCATTAAAGAGCAGCTCCAGAAGGTGGAAGGCGGCGAGGGCCGCAACATCAAGGGACTGCACCTGTTCATCGCCTGCAGCGAGGCGGAAAAGCATATGTACGAGGCGGCGGTATATGCCGAGGAGGAGCACCGCTTTCAACAGGAGGAAGTGCAGAAGATCGCCGACGACTTTGCCCTGGACCTGCCCGAGGGCTGGATCCTGGACATCCGCTTCGATGACAGCCTGCCGCCCGAAGCGGTGAAAGTGCCCACCCTCGACGCGGCCCTGTTCGTGGAAACCCGCAAGCGGGCGCTCCGCAAATCGGCCACGGCTTATATCCGCATCCTCAACGGCGAGGCCGAGCAGGAAAGCTACACCCTCACCTCCGAAGGCGGCCGGGTGAATATCGGCCGGGAAAAGAAGGTGCAGACCGGCGACGGCTTTTTCCGCCTCAACGCCATCGCCTTCCCTGCCGACAGCCGCCACGAAAGCAATAAATTCATCAGCCGCCAGCACGCCCATATCGAATGGGACAACGACAGCGGCGCCTTCCTGCTCTTCGCCGACGAGGGGGGCATCCCGCCCCGCAACAAGATCAAGGTGCGCACCGCCGACGGCACCCTGGTCAAGCTGCAGGCCATGGAAGTGGGCCACCAGCTGCAGGAAGGCGACCAGATCATTTTAGGCGACTCCGCGGCGCTTGAATTTAGCTTTCGGGAAAGTTGAAGAAGTTTGTAGTTTGTGGTTTGTAGTTTGTAGTTAGTCGTAACTCCGAAAAGACACCTGCAATAGTGCGGATGTTAAACTGTGAACCTGGAACCCGGCTTGTGAACTTTGAAACTCGTAAACTTGTAAACTTGTGGCCGTTCAGGGAACGACAAACCACAAACTACCAACCACAAACTCGATAAATGGCGAAAGTCTTTACTATAACGGAAGGTCTGGAAAACATGGGGGCGCTGAAAACCGGGGGGCAGGGATCGGTGTACAAAGGAAGGCGCATTGGCCCCATTATCACCGCCGTGAAGCTGCTGCCGACCCCTATCCACAGCGAAAGCACCCACGATAAAAACTACACCGACTTCCAGAACGAAGTGCACAAGCTGCAGAAGGTGAACCAGGAACCCAACCCCAACGTGGTCAAGATCCTCAGCTCGGGGCTGACCGAGTCGGGCTCCTTTCCCTTCATCGAAATGGAGTTCATCGAAGGGCCCGACCTGGAGGAGCTGCTGAAGCCGCCGCATGCCCCCGTGTTCACGATCAAGGAAAGCCTCAAGGTGGCCGAGCAGCTGTCCAATGCCCTGGCGCACTGCCACAAGGTGGACGTGAAGCATGGCGATATCAAAAGCAACAACGTCAAGTTCAGCAAGCATACCGGCAACTACGTGCTGCTCGATTTCGGGCTGGCCATCATGAGTGACGAGCAGCGGCGCACCTCTTTGCGCCATGCCGGCGCCATCGAGTTCATGGCCCCCGAGCAGAACGAGGGCCTCATGCTGTTCCAGACCGACGTCTACAGCTTCGGCGTGGTATTGTTTGAGCTGCTGACCGGCCAGGTGCCCTTCCCGCTGACCGACAAGGGCGAGACGGCCCGCAACATGGTGATGGTGGCCCATATGGAAACGGCGCCGCCCAACCTGCTGTCGCTGCGGCGCCAGAACCTGCCCGACACCTGGAGCGCCGAACAGAAGGAGCGCGAGCTGCGGCTGCCCCAATGGCTGGTGGAGCTGGTCTACAAATGCCTGGAGAAAAAGCCCCTGAACCGCTTTGCCGACGGCCGCGAGCTGCACGACTATATTGTGCGCAACAGCACGATGGCCGACCGGGAGCACGAGTCGGACCATGAGCAGGTGGCGGTGCTGCAGGAAGAGAACCGCCGGCTGCAGCGGGAGAAAAAAGAATTGCAGGACCTGCTGGCCCAGTACCAGCATGCCCTTTCAGACACCGGCAGCAAGCGCAAGCCGTCGCCCCTGTCGCCGCAGGCCCAGGCCATGGCTGAACCTTCCCGGAAAAAGAGCACGGGCAAAATCCTCCGCAACCTGCTGGTCATCGGGTTCTTTTTAGCCGCCCTGGCCTTTATTTTCAGCCAGGTCACCGGCAACCGGGACAGCCGGGAAAATGCCGCCAGCCCCGAGCCGGTGAAACAGCGCGGCGTAATCGGCCAGTACAAGGTGGTGGCCTCGCGGGCCTATTTCCACAACGAACCCGATGCGTCCACCAAACGCGCCAGTGCCTATATGGTGCCCTCCAATGACGTAGTGGCGGCCCTGGACGAGAAGAAAGGGTTTATCTATACCGAGTTCACCAACAACAGCGGCCAGACGTCGAAGGGCTGGCTGCGCAAGCGCGACCTGGTATCGCTGGAAGAATGGAACCGCAACAACCAGATCCAGGAAGAGGCCCGGCTCAACGCCCAGGACATCAAAAGCCAGCTGAAGGAAGCCCGCAGCCTGATGAACGACAACGATATCCGCGGGGCGGTATACATCTACAGCTACCTGGCCGAGCAGAACGTGCCCGAGGCCATGTACGAATACGGCAACCTGGCCCTTCAGAGCAAGACCACGGAGATCAGCTGCGGCGACGCCCTGGTGCTGGTGGAGCGGGCCAGCGATGCGGGCTATGCCCCCGCCAAGCGTACCCTGGGCTTCCTGTACCTATTTGCCGAAAACACCGATGTGCTGCAGGTCAGCAACTACGACCGCTGCAGCTATGAAAAGAACGTGCTGAAGGGCACCCAGCTGCTGCTGGAGGCCATCTCCAAGGGTGATACCACCGCCCGCCGGCTGATGAACGAGATCAACAATAAGAAACCCGTGGAAGTGACCGATCCCGGGCCGGAAATTACCCCTCCGCAACCCGGGGAATATTAATTTGGGAATTAGGATATTAGGGGAGGAGCTGCCTGGTTCATGGGGTGGCGCCAGTTCCAGGAAACGACATTTTTCCTTGGTTTTCCTGAGTTCGGAACATTCTTTGAAACGATAGCTCGGATATTTATGAAGGCTTATTTATCGAAAATATTGCTGGTGGGGGGCCTGGGTGTAGGCGCCCTGATGGGCTGCCCGGCCAATAGGAAGGGGGAGCAGGTGACCAAACCCGACTCCTTTTACTATTACCCGAAAGCAAACATCTATTACCATATACCCAAGCAGGAGTTCATTTATTTCGACTCGAACGAGCACCACTGGCGCACCAGCCGGCAACTGCCCGACAGCCTGCAACAGGGCCTGGACAAGAACGTAATGCTGAACGACCCGCCGCTGCCCGTCTGGAAAGAAAACGAGCAGCACCGGCTTGTTTATTCGGTTTCTTTTTATGCCTCACCCGAGGATTTTAAGGAAAAGCCACCGCCGCCACAGGGACCTGTCCCTTACCCCCAGGGAGAGATCAGTCAGGGTGACACTACCGCTGTTCCGGAAAAACGCGAAAAGGGCATAAAGGGATTTTTCAATCGCCTGTTCGGGAAGAAGGAGAAAAAATAGAGATAGAGCCAGATGCAGGAATAATGACCTATAAAACTTCTTGTTTTTGTATCTTGTGACAGTGAAAAGAGCCGTGACCAATTACCTGGACTTCGAGGTGGACAAGCTCACCCGTTCCATCGAAAACGTTGTAACTGGAGACCGCTTTATTACAGAGGTTACACATCTGCTTAAAACTGATTTGAAGCAATTGACTAAAAGAGGCGGATGGCTTTTTAACTGGCAGGCAGAACTTATTAGTTCGGAAAGAGAAGTATATAAGTTGACCATTCAAGGAAACCCGATGGTCATTCAAGGTTTGATAAGCATAAGCGTAGAGCCGGACCATATTTACATGCACCTCATTGAAAGTGCTCCATTTAATAAAGGGAAGGGTAAGGTGTATTTAGGTGTTCCCGGAAATCTTGTAGCTTATGCCTGTAGGCTTTCCTTTCAGAAAGGTCTTGATGGCTTTGTTGCATTTCACTCAAAAACAAAGCTAATTGAACATTACACCGAAACGTTGGGCGCATATCATTTTGGCGGGCATCTGATGATTATTGATACGCTTCCGGCAAAAGCATTGATTGATAAATATTTTAAAGAATAAGTTATGGGACTGATAAAAGAGCCCTCAGGAATTGACTTTGTTGTAGAGTCAAGACCATTGACAGAAAAGGAACGGGAAATGATCAGCCGGCATATCCGTGAGTATAAGGCAAATATGACTAAAAGAAAAAGCCCGGCAATTCCCGCCAGAAAGAAATTGAAAAACACAGGAAAATAGTGACGAATCCTCTTAATGCCGTTTTTTGTAATTTTCCCTGAGTTCCTTTTTGCCGTATTGCACTATATGGAAGAAACCGCGAAAAGGAAGGAAACGGCGGAAAAGGAAATAAAAAGCTTTGTCAAACGGCTGTTCGGGAAGTTTTAGAATGAATAAATCATGTTTGCCGCTCTGACAATGTATATAAACATATGTCCGTACAGAACAAAAAAACCGACAATTCGGAGAACGACAGGATCATTCTTGGAATGGTAATGCTTCAGAATGAATATTCTTTTAACCTCGATAGCTTCCTGGAAGATTATAACAGCAACTACGGCGACAGCATGGGGAAACCGGAAGGCGATAGCTTCTCCGCCACTTTTTCTGTCGGGGGCGAACTGATTGCGATGGGGCACATGCCTGTTCCTGTCCCGGCGCAGGACCTCGAAAGAACCGCCAAATATGCTTACAATTGGCCAACGGCCGTAGAGGAAACAAAAGCACATAAAAGTCATTTGATCGTTTCCATGCTCCCGGGCAGCCAGGAGCCTTTAGTACGTTTCAAAATTTTTACGCAAGCTCTCTGTTCCCTGTTGCGGACTACGGATTCCATAGGAATTTATATGGGAGAACAATCACTTCTGATTCCCCGGGAAGATTATCTGCAGGAAGCTGCGCATATGAGCGATGATTATCTGCCCTTAAACCTCTGGATCTATTTTGGTCTGCGCTCCGGCAACAGCAGGAATTCGGGATACACGTATGGCCTTAAGGGATTGAATAAAGAAGAAATGGAAGTAGTAAATTCATCAAAAAGCCTGGAAGATATAAGGGCCTTCCTTTTCAATATTGCTCATTACGTTCTTGAGTATGATGTGACGTTCCAGGACGGAGAAACCGTTGGATTGTCTGAGGAGGAAGTCATTGCAATTACTTATTCCGGAGGAAAGCTTGTTGAAGGGAGCACCTTTAAGCTGGCTTACTGACCAATGCTGCATTGCAAAAATCATAAACCATGTTGGCAGTTCATTGGACCCCTGTAAACAGGACGAAGAATATTTTGAAAAACGGAATTACAAAATCTAAAACAGGCTTGTACTGCTTTCCATTAACAGGACATAAAGCACTGGACAGATGGTGGATTACCTTTTTCAAACAACGCAATGTCCGATCCCGTAATAAGTATAACGGTATTGTCTTTCGACTTACAGAACAGGATCTGCCTGCCTGCTTCGGACATTGGATCGGATCGACAACAAAAGATAGCTTTTCAAAAGAAACCATCTGCCTTAAAGCTCTGGAAGCGAAGTTCAGGGAAACAATTCTATGGAGGATGGGAGAGGAGCTGGCCGGGAAATTAAGTTTGCATGCCGGTATTCTCGAACACGAAAAACAGGCGGAGCTGTTTTTGCAATTGGCGGAACAGGAAATTCGAAAAGCTCCCGGAACAATTACCGGCAAATTGAATGACCTTGATTTTATGACCTATACTTTCGAAGATTACCAGATTGTATTATCCAATTCCATAGCTCCCGGGAGGATCATCAAAATCCTTCCCCAGGGTGATGAATATGGAAGGGTAAGAAGATTGAAAAAGAAGTCATAAGCGGGCAAAGGTGAACCCGGTTTGCGGAAACGTAAAGCAGCAACGAACTGAAAACAACTAGCCCTTATGAAATATACGTTCCTATTGATTTTCTTTTTCATTCAAACGGCAGCGTTTGCGCAATCTTCGGGCGGCCCCGTGGAGGTAACGCCTGCTATGGAAAAGAACATCCGGCAGGATATTGAAAAGGAGATTGTAGTGCTGAAGCAACAGATGAAAAACAGCCAGGCAACCGACCTGCATATTGAATTTGCGACGGATACCATCCGTATTGAACGGTATATGGAAAAGTATATGGATTATGACTATTCCACGGCAGGCATGCGGGCCGCGACTTACGATGCGGCGGCACAATATGACAGCCTGTTGAACAAGTACTATAAAAAATTACTGCTTGTTCTGAAGCCGGAAGATAAAAAAGTATTGCAGCAGGCACAAAGGGCATGGCTGAGCTACCGCGACAATGAATTGAAGCTCGTTGCGGTGGTCCGTAAGGATGCGTATTCCGGTGGCGGAACCCTACAACAGTTAACGGATACCGGTTATTACCTGGACATCATCAAGAGCCGGACTATTGAACTCTACCATCATCTTAGCAGAGCTACGCAGGACCAGTAACGATAAACCTGGCGTGAGCAGCGTACCTATTTTATGAAATCATTCTCCCTGCTTATTTTTCTTTTAGCTGCTGTCCCCGGACGCAGCCAAACCACTTCACTGCCATCGTGGTTTACTGCAGCCTTCAGGAACAAAGCCCTGAACAGGAAATATGATCTTCACCCGTATCTGAAGCCTTCCTTTCTGCAGGCAGACTTCAACGGGGACGGAACCCGCGATATTGCCGTTCCGGTAATGGTGAAGGGAACCAAAAAGAAAGGGGTCCTTCTCGTCCATGGCAAAACTACCGAATACTTTCTGTTCGGTGCCGGAACGGACTTTGGCACTGGTTCAGATGATTATTATTGGGTGGACCAGTGGGGTATTTATAGTCATAAAACCGCTTTTGAAACACAGTTCAATAAAGACGACGAAATTACCGGTGTCAAGGAACACAAACTTACAAGACCTGGTATTTTGGTAGAAGCGTACGAAGACGGTGCGTCCATCGGCGGCGGAATCATTTACTGGAACGGCAAAAAGTATATCTGGATACATCAGGGCGAATAGTAAATTCCAGAACCTTATACCATTTCAATGTAGGTTGCACGGGATGAACCGAAAGCCCTTCAGGCTTCCTGGCAGCACATTTGAAGGGTTGTCGGCATGGAAGAAACCGCGAAAAGCATTGCCCTTTACCTGAGCCTGGTAGTGGAGATCATGGGGTCGGTGGTCATCGGGCTGGGACTGTTGCAATTCCTGTGGGGCTACCTGGCCGGGCTTTTTTCGAAAAAACCGTACGGCAGCAACTCCTGGTTGCGGGTGCGCTTTGGCAGCACGCTGACCATCTCACTGGAATTGCTGCTGGCCGCCGATATCCTGCGAACGGCGGTTGCCCCTACCTGGGAAGACATCGGCAAGCTGGCCGCTATCGCCGCCATACGAACGGCCCTCAACTACTTCCTGGAACGAGAGCTGAAGGAAATCGAGAAGCGTGTGCCGCCCCAGGAAGCACCCACCATCTGACCCGGTACCGGGCGTTCCGTCTCCAGGGCTGCCGGGGAAAGAATTCCCCTTCCACCGGGGAGCTCGGGGAGACAGGCACATGGCCCGGGTATGACCTTTAACCCCGACAGCCAGCCGGGCGCAACGATCCCTGCAGCCATGTTCCGACAACTCATCAATTACGGTTGCCCGTTACGGTGATCCTTATCCCAGTCTTCTTTGACGCAATCACACCTGCCTATATGCATTTGCGTAACACCGATAGAAGTTACTAACATTATTAGCAATCTTTTACTAAAAATATTAGCTTTGTTTTACTAACTACCCCATTATGTCAAACTATTCCCGGACAATAGCACACTACGACCTGGATGCGTTCTTTGTGAACGTGGAGTGCCTGAAAAATCCCCGCCTCAAAGGAAGGCCGCTGCTGGTGGGCGGCCAGAGCGACCGCGGCGTGGTGGCCGCCTGCAGCTACGAAGCCCGCCGCTTCGGCATCCGCTCGGCCATGCCCATGCGGCTGGCAAAGCGCCTCTGCCCCCAGGCAACCATCCTCCACGGCGATATGGAAAGCTACAGCCATTACTCCCGCCTGGTCACCGACATCATCCGCGACTCCGTTCCCCAGTTCGAAAAAGCGTCCATAGATGAGTTCTACGTCGATCTAACGGGCATGGACAAGTTTTTTGGATGCCTCCTGTTCAGCCAGGAGCTCCGCAAGAAGATCGCTGCCGAAACCGGCCTGCCCCTGTCCAACGGCGTCTCGGCCAACAAGCTGGTGAGCAAGGTCGCCACCGACACCGCCAAACCCAGCGGCCAGCTCGAGATCCGCCCGGGCAAGGAAAAATGTTTCCTTGCCCCCCTGGACGTCTCCCGCCTGCCCATGGTGGGTGAGAAAACCACCGAGCTGCTGCGGCAGATGGGCGTGCGCACCATCCGCACCCTCAGCGAAATCCCCGTAGAGCTGATGCAAAACCTTTTGGGAAAAACGGGCATCGAACTCTGGCGCCGCGCCAACGGCATCGACGACTCGCCGGTAGTACCCTACCACGAACAGAAAAGCATTTCTACCGAAAACACCTTCGAAAGCGATACCATCGACCTGCGCTTCCTGCAGGCCCAGTTGGTGAAGATGACCGAACGCATCGGCTTCGAGCTGCGCCAGCAAAACAAGCTCACGGGCTGCATCACCGTCAAGATCCGCTATGCCGACTTCAATACCGTCAGCCGGCAGTGCACCATCGCCTACACCTCCAGCGACCACCTGCTGCTGCAAAAGGTCAAAGAGCTGTTCCACCGGCTGTACGACCGCCGCCTGCTGGTGCGCCTGCTGGGCGTGCGCTTCACCCACCTGGTGCCGGGCAACTACCAGATCAACCTCTTCGAAGACACCAACGAAATGATCCGCCTCTACCAGGCACTCGACGCCCTCAACTTCCGCTACGGACGCGCTACGATCATGCGGGCGGGGGGCGTTTGAGAGAAGTTCACAAGTTCACGAGTTCGGAGGAAAAGTTCCTGGGTTCCAGAGTTGTCGTAACTCTGGAAGGAAGCTGCTTAAAGGAGCTTTAAACTACAAAAGTCTTGAAGACTTTTGTAGTTTCTGCGGTGCGGCAATCTACCTCCAATAACGCCGGACAGAACTTGCAACCTGGAAGCAACAGGTGAACAAATGAACTTGTGAACTGTCCCTCAACTTGTGAACTCGTGAACTTGTGAACTTCTCCGATGTACCTCAATTGCAAAACCTTCTTCTCCTACCGCTACGGCACTTTCGGCACCGAGGAACTGGTGCAGGCCGCCGTGGAAGCCGGCGCCTCGTCCTTGGCGCTGACCAATATCAACAATACCGCCGACCTCTGGGACTTTTACGAATACTGCACCGCTGCGGGCCTGCAGCCCGTGCTGGGCGCCGAGATCCGCAACGGCGACGAGCTGCTGTACCTGCTGCTGGCACGGAATAACGAGGGTATAGCCGCGATCAATTATTTTTTGACGGCGCACCTGCAGCAGAAAACGCCTTTTCCTCCAAAGCCGGCACTGGAAGACGTCTGGGTCATTTACCCGCTGGGGCGGGTGCAGCCCGGGGAGCTGGGCGAACACGAACTCATTGGCGTGCAGCCTTCAGAAGTGGGCCGGCTGTTTTCGGCAGGCGTGGGGGCCTTCCCCGGCAGGTGGGTGATGCGCCAGCCCGTAACGTTCCGGGACAAACGATCCTTTAACCTGCACCGCCTGCTGCGGGCAATGGACAAGAACATCATCCTGACCAAACAAAAGGACGAACACACCGCCGCGCCCACCGAGACCTTCCTGCCGCCGGCAAAGCTGCTGGAAGCCTTTCAGCACTACCCGCAGATCATTACGAACACCCTGCAAGTATTTGATAGCTGCAGGTATGAAATAGACTTCCATAGCGATAAGACCAAAAAAGTGTTTACCTCCGATGCCGAAGACGACCGCATCCTGCTCCAGAAGCTGGCCCTCGACGGCCTGCGCAGCCGCTTTGCTTACGGCGATGCCGTAGCGGAAGAGCGGGTGCGTAAGGAACTGGACATTATCAACCGGCTGGGCTTCAACGCCTACTTCCTCATCACCTGGGACATTATTCGCTATGCCCAGTCGCGGGGCTTCTTCTACGTGGGTCGCGGCAGCGGCGCCAACTCCATCGTGGCCTACTGCCTGCAGATCACCGACGTCAACCCCATCGAGCTGGACCTGTACTTTGAACGCTTCCTGAACCCCTACCGCAGCTCGCCGCCCGACTTCGACATCGACTTCAGCTGGCAGGACCGCGACGAAGTGATCGACTACATCTTCAAGCGCTACGGCCGCGACCACGTGGCCCTGCTGGGCATGCACAGTACTTTTCAGTACAACGCCATCCTGCGCGAGCTGGGCAAGGTGTTCGGCCTGCCCAAGGAAGAAGTGGACCAACTGGCCGCCAATCCCAGGGCCATCCCGGGCGAGGACAAGATCCAGCGCTCCATCCTGCAATACGGCAGCCTGCTGAAAAACTTTCCGAACTATCCCAGCATCCACCCCGGCGGCATGCTCATCAGCGATAAGCCGATCTACCACTATACCGCCTTGGAGCTGCCGCCCAAGGGCTTTGCCACCACCCAGTTCGATATGTTCGTGGCGGAAAAAATAGGCCTGTACAAGCTCGACATCCTCAGCCAGCGCGGCCTGGGCCACATCCGCGACGCCATCACCCTGGTGCGGCAGAACCGGGGCGCGGCCGTCGACATCCACGACGTGGAGCGGCTGAAGCAGGATCCCGGCGTGGCAGAGCAGATCCGCCGCGGCGACACCATCGGCTGCTTTTACATTGAAAGCCCGGCCATGCGCCAACTGCTGCTCAAGCTGCGCTGCTCGGACTACCTCACCCTGGTGGCCGCCTCCTCCATCATCCGCCCCGGCGTGGCCCAGTCGGGCATGATGCGGGAATACATTTACCGCTTCCACAACCCCGACAAGTTCGAGTACCTGCACCCCAAGATGAAGGAGCTGCTGGAAGAGACCTACGGGGTGATGGTGTTCCAGGAAGACGTGATCAAGGTGGCGCACCACTTCGCCGGCCTCGACATGGGCGAGGCCGACGTGCTGCGGCGGGCCATGAGCGGCAAATACCGCGGTCGCAAGGAGTTCGAGCGCATCCGCGAACAGTTTTTTTCCAACTGCCGGCAGCTGGGCCACCCCGACGCCCTGGCGGCGGAGGTGTGGCGGCAGATCGAAAGTTTTGGCGGCTACTCCTTCTCCAAGGCGCACTCGGCCTCCTTTGCCGTGGAAAGCTACCAGAGCCTTTTTCTGAAAACCTATTACCCCCTGGAGTTTATGGTGGCCGTCATCAACAACTTCGGCGGCTTTTACTCCACGGAGCTTTACTTCCACGAGCTGAAAAGGGCCGGCGCCCGCATCCATGCACCCTGCGTCAACAACAGCCACGAGCTCACCTCCATCCGCGGCCGCGAGGTGTATATCGGCTTCGTACATGTGAAAAGCCTGGAAAAGGAATCGGTGGTGCGCCTGCTGCACGACCGGGGCCGGGGCGGCCCCTTTGCCCATTTGCAGGACTTTATCCAGCGTACCGGCATCCACGCCGAACAGCTCAATATCTTAATACGGGTAGGGGCTTTGCGGTTTACCGGCAAGAACAAGAAGGAATTGTTATGGGAGGCCAACTTTTTGCAAAAGCGGGTAAAGCAGGGGGCGCCGGCTGCCGGCCTGCTGTTCGAGGAGCCGCCCGTGGCGTTCCGCTTGCCCGAGCTGCACCATACGGCCCGCGAGGACGCCATGGACGAAACGGAGCTGCTGGGGTTCCCGCTCTGCGATCCCTTTGCGCTGGCCGATACCGGTGGTGCCGCCTTTGATGCGGCCGCGGGGCTTTGCGCCAAAGTGGGCTGGGAAGTGAATGTGCTGGGGTATTATGTCACACAGAAACCGGTGCGTACGGTAAAAGGGGAGGTCATGTTCTTCGGCACCTTCCTCGACCCGGCGGGCGACTGGATCGATACGGTGCATTTTCCTGCCGTGGCGAACCGCTACCCGCTGGGGGGCAAGGGCTTTTACCACCTCCGCGGCACCGTCACCGACGACTTCGGCGTCTACAGCATCGAGGTTACCTGGATGCGGAAAGTAGGGGTGAAGGAATGAATATTAGGGTATTGGTTAATTGGTTAATTAGGAATTTGGCGGAGCCTTTCAATCGTCAAGGCCCAATATCCCAATTAACCAATGAACCAATTCCTTTTCAGTTGGTTAGTTCAACTCACTGACCGGGGTTTGTGTTTTACCGCGTTTGACATAGATGCGTTCCGGCACGTCGCCGAAAAGGAAAAGGGCGGTATCACACAACCATACTTTTTTGTTGATCAACCGTCCCTTGAAGCGGTGCAGCAGGTAGTAGCCGCCGCCCTTGGGGGCATCACAGATCTCCTCCAGCGATAACAGTTCGGCCCCTTCGAAGGGCTCGGTATCCATGCTGAGGGTCACCTTGTTCTTACCCCGGGACAAAAAATCGAGGATGGTATCCCTGCCGGTTTCCATGGGCAGGTAGGCCTGGCTGCCGCCGGCCTGGGAAGACTCGTTTACTTTAAGGTACCAGGAATCGTCTTGCTTGCTGAATGTGTGCGTGTTCATAATCAATCTGACTTTGCGTTAATGATTCAATCAACTCTAACCCGGCTTCTCTTCAGGCGCTCCAAAACAAAAAGCAAAAGGTTGCGGCTCAGAACCACTTACTTCCGACGCCGATCCGGCTCCCTCACGGCCCGGTATAACCGGGAATAAGAGAAAGAACCGACGGGCAAAGAAGCGCTTCGCCTGCTCAAGTGCGTACAAAAACGCCGCAGGAGCTTTTTTGTTCTACGAAGGGACCTGTTTTAACAAAACAAAAAAAGCAGGGCTGCTCCGCGGACACGGCACGTACCTACTTTATATTATCGGGAAGGGAAGCAACGGGTAAACACGGTCCGGGGCCGGGAGGCGGAAAACAGGAAGCATAAAAGGCGGGATACATTTTCATGTGGCAAACGTTTTCATTGTTCAAAGCCATTATCCGGCTTCTTATACTTGTTCGATAACAAGGTGCAAGCTAGCCACCATCCGGCTCAGGTAACGTGACGGGCATCAACCCGCCGGGTGATTGCCATCAACAGGGGAGGAGCCATGCTCCGGTTCGTGCTTGCCGGGAAATAAAAAGCCCCTCCGTGGAAACGGAAGGGCACGAATGAATCCTTTACATTAATAAAAGCCACAAAACAAAGTAGGTGATAAAGCCCCGCCCGGCGGGGCTTTATTGTCTTCCAATGCAAATCAAAACCAGATTGCAAAAATAATCAGCCTGCCGGCCCGGGGAATTAGAAACGGATTAGAACTTCGGCTACCCCCCGGGTACTGCCGCTCGAGGCAGAAAAACCACGGATCCCCCGCAGGTGCAAACCCTTGGTATAATATTTAGTTGTACAACAGCAAAAAACCTTTTATGAATCCTGACCAAACCATCCTGGACGGCTACTCCGACCAAGAAAAGGGCGCTTACCTGGGCGCGATCGCCTCTATTGCCACCGCCGACAAGCAGGCCTCGCCGGAAGAGGTGGAATACCTCACGGCCCTGGCTACCGCGGCCCGCTTATCGCCGGAACAGCAGCAGCAGGTGCTCCGCTCGGCCAACAGCCTTTCCGGGGAGGAGCTGACCCAATACCTCGACGTGTTGAAGGGCAGCGAGCTGAAGTTCTCCCTGGTTACGGACCTCATGGCCTTTGCCCGGTCGGACAGCGATTATTCGGAAGCCGAAAAGCAACACATCCGCCAAATGGCCCAATACCTGCAGATCGATGCGCAGCAGCTGGCCTTGCTGGACCAGGTGGCTGAAAAAGCGGCGGCGGCACCTGTGCAGGAAGACTCGCCCGCAGCTCCCAACTTCCTGGCATCGGGCGGACTGCAACAGCAGCTGCAAAGCTCCGGCATCAATACCGGCAGCCTGCTGAAAGGCCTCCTGTCCTTTGCCGGCCCCTTTATCCTGGCCAAAATGCTGCGGGGCGACGGCAGGAGCAGTGGCGGCGGCGGACTGGGAGGCATGCTGGGCGGCGCCCTCGGGGGTATGTTCGGAGGCGGCAATCGCGCCGGCAGGGCTGCAGGCGGCGGTGGCGGCGGCCTGGGCTCCCTCATCTCCATGCTGAACGGCGGCCGCGGCTTTGGCAATGCCGGCGGCATGCTGGGCAAGATCCTGAAGGGCTTTTAAGTTCCAGGGCAACGAAAGGCACCCATGCCCATTGACCATTCACACACACAAAATACACGCATCATGAAACATTTTATTCCAAAGGCGTACGCCATCGCCCTGTTGCTGACGGCAGGCGTACAGCTTACTTCCTGTAAAAGCGGGCCCAAGGACAGCGACCTGCAGACGGCCGTGAACGATAAGCTGCGGGCCGACCCGGACTATGCCAACATATCGGCCTCGGTAAAAGAGGGCGTGGTGACGCTCAACGGTACCGCCACCAACCCGGAAACAAAGAACGAGGCCAGCGAAGATGTACGCGAAGTAAAGGGCGTCAAAAACGTGGTGGACAATATTACCGTGGCAACGCCGGTGGCGCCGGCACCCGTGGAGATCGCCACCGATGATGCCCTGAAAACAGGGGTGGCGGATGCCGTAAAAGATTATCCCGGCGTTACCGCCACCGTCAACAACGGGGAGGTCACCCTTACCGGTGACATCAAACGCGACCGCCTGCCGAACCTGATGCAGTCGCTCCATGCGCTCCACCCCAAAAAGATCAACCAGAACCTCACCGTAAAATAAAAGAGGAGGACCTATTATGGCCTTACAGGAAAAATACAAACAACTGATCGATGCCGCCAAAACGGCCGGCGTCTCCAACCTGCAGGTACGCGAACAGGACAACGTCCTGTACATTGACGGGGTAGCCCCCAATGGCGGTGTCAAAGACAACCTGTGGAATATCTATAATAAGATCGATCCCGACTTCCGCGCCGGCGACCTGATCCTGAACGTCAACCTGCCCGAAGCGGCTGCCGGCACCCGGGCAAAGGTGACGACGGAAACGTCCAACCTCAACATCCGTAAGGGACCGGGGACCGACCAGCCCATCGTGGGCAAGGCCGCCCACCACGAGGTGGTGACCATCCTGAATGCGACCAACGACCAGTGGTCGCTGATCCGCACCGACAAGGGCGTGGAAGGCTATGCCTACTCGCAATACCTGACCCCGGAAGGTTAAAGGCGGGGAATGTAGAAAAATGAAAAGCCAACAGGTAATGATCATGATCATTTGCCTGCTGGCTTTTTCTATGAGGCGTCACTCATAATTGCGTACTCATTTTCCTGCCAGAACGGCCGGGGCCGGTGCAGCTTCTTTCCGGGGGGTGTCCACCTCCGCTTTTTCTTCGCCGTTGCCGTAGGGACGGATGATGAGGCGAAGCGACTGGTCCTTGGTGAAGTAGGCCACCATCCAGTTGTACAAGGTTTTGAAGCGGTTCCGGGCATTAATCAGCGACACCAAGTGGATAAACAGCCACATGAACCAGGCCAGGAAGCCCTTGAAATGCGCTTTGCTCGGCAGGTCTACCACCGCCTTGTTGCGGCCGATAATGGCCATCGAGCCCTTGTCGTTATAGGTGAACGGCTTTTGCTGGCCGTTCTGTTGCAGGGCCAAAAGATTCTTTGCCAGGTTCTTGCCCTGCTGAATGGCCACCTGGGCCACCTGGGGATGGCCCTCGGGGAAGGCTTTGTCCGTGGTTTGCAGGCAGGTATCGCCCAGCGCATACACGTTGGACAGGCCCTTTACCTTATTATATTCGTCCACCAGCAGCCTGCGGCCACGGCCGTAGCACTCCCGGGGAATGCCTTCGAATACCAGGGCGGTTACCCCGGCGGCCCAGATAAGGATCTTGGTGGTAATGGTTTCGCCGTCGGTAAAGATCACCGTGTCGTTGATATAATCCTTTACCAGCTTGTTCAGCTTCACTTCCACGCCCATTTCCACCAGCTTGTCGTGGGTGTATTGCTGCGACTTCTCGCTCATGGGCGCCAGCACTTTGGGGCCGCCGTCCACCAGGTAAATGGCGCCGCTGCTGCCCGACAGCTCGGGATAGTCCTTGCGGATGATATTTTTCCGCATTTCGGCCAGCATCCCGGCGATCTCCACGCCGGTAGGCCCGCCGCCGGCGATGACCACCGTGGTCCGCTTTTTCTTTGCCACCGGGTCGGTTTCAATGGTGGCTTCTTCGAGCTTCTGCAGCAGGTAATTCCGCATTTTAACGGCGTCGTTCACCGTTTTCATCGGCAGCGAACACCGCTTGATGTTTTCGTTGCCAAAAAAGTTGGTCTCCGTGCCGGTGGCCATGACGAGGTAATCATAGCTCAGCTCGCCGGAGGAAAGAATGACTTTATTTTCAGCAGGCACCACTTCTTCCAGCGTGCCCATACGGAACCGGATATTGGACTGGTCCTGGAACAATTTGCGGAAAGGGTAGGTGATATTGGAGGTTTCCAGGAAACCGGTGGCTACCTGGTACAACAGGGGTTGAAAGGAATTATAATTGTGCTGGTCGACAATGGTCACTACAAAACCGGCTTTTCCCGCCAGGTGCTGCGCCAGATTGATGCCCGCAAATCCTCCCCCGATAACAACAATGTGCTTATTCATTTCGTATGTATTTACAACCGGCTGTTTGATAATGGTTTTGCCACTCAGTAGTTCCCAAAATACCAGCCAAATTTTCCGCAAGGTACGAACTAAGGACAAGGAAGTCCGAAATAAACTCATGTTTAACGCCCCCGTGCATAACTTCCGGCTTCCTTCCATCTTTCGTCCCTCGTCCGTCGTTCCTCGTACCTGCCCGTCCGGCATCAGGATTGCAAAAGCAGACTTTATTTCCTTAAAGCCGGTAAATTATGATTGAAGACCTCTGGTACAAGAATGCCATTATCTACAGCCTGGACCTGGAAACCTTCATGGACGTGAACGGTGACGGTATCGGCGACTTCGAAGGGCTTTCCCGCCGCCTCGACTACCTGAAAGCCCTGGGCGTGGATGCCCTATGGCTGGCACCCTTCCAGCCTTCCCCCAACCGCGACAACGGCTACGACATCCAGGACTTCTACGGGGTGGACGGACGCCATGGCTCGTCCGGCGACTTCGTGGAGTTCATGCACCAGGCCGAAAAACGGGGCATCAAGGTGATCATCGACCTGGTAGTCAACCACACCTCCGACCAGCACCCCTGGTTCCAGCAGGCCCGCAGCGATAAAAACTCGCCCTACCGCGACTGGTATGTGTGGTCGGATAAAAAACCCGCCAATGCCGACGAGGGGATGGTGTTCCCCGGTGTGCAGAAAAGCACCTGGACCCGCGATGCCAAGGCCGGCGCCTATTATTTCCACCGCTTTTACGACTTCCAGCCCGACCTCAATACCGAAAACCCCGAGGTGCGGGCCGAGATCCGCCGCATCATGGGCTACTGGCTGCAGCTGGGCGTGGCCGGCTTCCGGGTGGACGCGGTGCCCTTTATCCTCGAAAGCAACGTCTCGGGCGGGCAAAAGCCCCAACTGCGCTTCGAATACCTGGGAGAGATGCGCCGTTTCCTGCAGTGGCGGCGCGGTGATGCGGTGCTGTTGGGAGAGGCCAACGTGCTGCCCGAGGTAACCCAGAAGTATTTCGGCGACGAGGGCGACGGCATCCAGCTGATGTTCAACTTTTTCGTGAACCAGCACCTGTTCTATGCCCTGGCCACGGCCGATACCGGCCCGCTGGTGAAGGCGCTGGAAGCCACCCGCGACCTGTTTCCTACCTGCCAGTGGGCCCAGTTCCTGCGCAACCACGACGAGCTGGACCTCGGCCGCCTGACCGACGAACAGCGCCAGAAAGTCTTTGAACGCTTCGGGCCCGAAAAAAACATGCAGCTGTACGAGCGCGGCATCCGCCGGCGCCTCTCGCCCATGCTGGGCAGCCGCCAGCAGACCGAGCTGGCTTACAGCCTGATGTTCTCGCTGCCCGGCACCCCGGTGATCCGTTACGGCGACGAGATCGGCATGGGCGACGACCTCTCCCTGAAGGAGCGCGACGCGGTGCGCACCCCCATGCACTGGTCGGCCGACCCGCAGGCCGGCTTTTCCAAAGCTGCCAAACTGGTGCATCCCGTCATCGAGAAGGGACCCTATGCCTACAGCCATGTGAACGTGGAAGACCAGCGCCGTGACCCCAACTCGCTGCTCAACTGGATGACGGCGCTTATCCGCCTGCGCAAGGAATGCCCCGAGATCGGCTGGGGCGACTGGCAGATCCTGGATACCGGCATCCCGCAGGTGCTGGCGATCTGCTACAGCTGGCAGGGCAATTCGCTGCTTACCCTCCACAATTTCGACGTACAGCCCTACGAAGTGCTCCTGCCGTTTAAGAAGATCAAGGAAGAAAAGCTGGTGGACCTGATGACCAACGCCCACAGCCAGGCCGACGAAAAAGGCTTCCACCGCCTGTCCATAGAGGCTTACGGCTACCGCTGGCTGCGTGCCGGCGACCTGACGCATTTGTTGCAGCGGACGCGGTAAGTTTCTGAGTTCCTGAGTTCCTGAGTTAAAGGAAAAACTACAAAAGTCTCTAAGACTTTTGTAGTTTGCCGTTCCTGCAGACTGTTCTCTCCGGAGTTACGACAACTCAGGAACTCAGGAACTTAGAAACTCAGAAACTAACTTGTATACTCATGATCAAAGCAACCTTACCAACTGTAGTAACCTGTCTTTATTTAGCCGCCTGCAGCCCGATGAAAATGTCGGTCAGCGAGGAGCTGCGGGCCGGCAATGAATATGCCGTGAAAGGCCGCCAGGGCATCCTGGTCAACCAGAAGCTCAGCTTCGGCGAATACACCACCTCCAAAGTAAAACGCTCCTGGACCCCAGGAACGCAGGCGCGTACCGGCATCGGCACCGGCGGCACCGCCCAGGAAGAATGGGTGAACATGATCTCGATGGAATATGTCCGGAAAAAGCAAACCCTCCATTTCTCCCTGGCGGCGGGCGACCACAGCTCGGAAGTGTATTGCGTTTCCAACTTCCGGGCGGAAAGCCTGGTGGTGGGTAAAAACCCGAACAGCGTCCTGAATATCGGCCTCGAACTGCTGGGCGCCGGCTCCTCCGACAGCAAATACTATGTGCAGATCTTTACCAAAGAGGGGGAGCGCCCCTGGGAGCTGGTGCTGGACAACCAGGCGGCGCAGGGCGACCGCAAGCGCTACAAAGGATTTTTGGGCAGAAGCCGGTCCGACTACTACACCATCAGGCCCGTTTTTCACCTGGAACAAAAAGGCCGGCAGGGGGCCATGCCCTTTGGCTCCGCCGGCTACGAGATCGTCAACCCCGATGGCACCGCCGTGGCGGCCGTGTCGCTGATCGACAAGGGCATGGTGTTCCTGGGGAAAACCAATCCCGAAGAACGCTTCCTGATGGCCAACCTCTGCGCCGCCCTGTTGTTGCAGGAACAGATCGGGTAAGAGCGGATAGTTAGCAGAACTGATCAGTATCATCCGACTGCCTGACGGAGGGGGCGTTCCCGGCCTTTCTTAGCTGTCTAGCTTTACGCCGGCCTCGAAGCCGGCGTTTTTATTGGCCGCCCGGGGCTTCCTTTCTTCATTTAAATACGAAGTGCACATGAAAGCTCCCGCTTCCTACACCGCCGCCCAAACAATCCTGGCGGCCACCCTGGCCGGCTTAATTTCCTGGGCCTGTCTCCGCGACAAGGCTACCCGGGAGGCCCTCCCGCCCACAGCGGAGGTCACACAGCAGACGGCCCTGGAAAAGCTGATGGCCGGCAACGACCGCTTCACCCGCATGCAGGTCATCCATCCCGATGAAAGCCTTCCCCGCCTGAAAGCGGTGGCGCAGGAACAGCACCCCTTTGCCGTGGTGGTGTGCTGCTCCGACTCGCGGGTGCCGCCGGAGCTGGTGTTCGACCAGGGCCTCGGCAACCTGTTCGTGGTGCGCACCGCCGGCAATATTATCGGGGGCGTGGAAACCGGCAGCATCGAATACGCAGTGGAGCACCTGGGCGCCCGGTTGGTAGTGGTCATGGGTCATGAGAACTGCGGTGCCGTAAAAGCCTTTGTGGCCGGCGGCACCGCTCCCGGGCATATCCGTGATATCGTGGACAGCCTGAAGAAAGAACAGGAGATCCGGCAGGTGGGTATCAGGGATGAACACCGCCTGGAGTCCTGCGTACAGGCTAATATTGTGCACGGGGTGCATACGCTGCTGGCCCAGTCGGATATCATCCGGGAAAAAGTGGAGCAGGGCGGGCTGCAATTGGTGCCGGCCCGTTACGACCTGGACAACGGCCAGGTAACGCTGCTGCAACCCGCAGAAGTGCTGGCCGGCCGCTGAACCGCCTGGAAATGAAAAGCCCCGGCACAAGGCCGGGGCAGATAATATTAAGGACCCATTGCTGCAGCAAACCTGCTGTTTCGCCCCTGGCTTAGAAGCGGGGACAGCGCATGGCGTTGAGGCTGGAGTTGGGGCGCTTGAGGAAGCCGGCATATACCAGCGACAGCTCGAAACCGTTGCGGCCGAAACCATTGGCGATCTTGCCGGAAATGTTGGCGTCATAGCTCAGGCCCAGCGAAAAGGGCTGGTAATCGACCCGGACGGTAGGGATAAAGGCGTCGTTGAGGCGCAGGAAGCCGCCAGCCTGGATGGTATAGGCCGGGTTTTCCAGGTCATCGCCCAGCCGCAGACCGTACAGCATGCCGCCGATCGTTTCCTGGTAGGTACCCTGGCGCGAATGGTCGGCTTCGAAGGTAACAAAGGAAGCCTCGTCCAGACCGAGCTTCAGCGAGCCGGAGAGCACGTACTTGGGCGACAGTTCGATCTCGCTGTTGGCATAAAAAGAATTCCGGGGCTTGTTGAAATGATGGTAGGCGGCCCCCACGATAAAGTTATTGTCCTTGTTCTCGCCGAAGCTGGAGTTCAGGCTGATGCCCGCGCTGCCGTCCAGGTAAGAGTATTGGGGGTTGGTCATGCTTTCGCCATCACCCATGCCGTCGTAGGAGCTGTTGGTGGTGATCTTCGAGCGGTCGAAGCGCCGCTGTACCACACCGCCCATGAACCCCACGGACAGGTAGGTGCTGCGTTCGGTGCTGAGGCTTTTGTGGTAGTTGAGCGCCGGCAGCACCTGGGTGGTGGTCAGGTTGGCGGTGCCGGACTGGTCGTGGAACAGCTGCAGGGCCGTTGTCAGGAAGTCATCGCCCGAACCCACCGGCATTTTGTATTCGGCATTCACCGTGCTGGTCTTGTACGCGTTGGCCACGTTGTTCCACTGCGAGCGGTGCAGCACCTGCACCCGCACATCGCCATTGACGATACCTGCCAGGGCCGGGTTGCGGTAGAGGGGGGAGGCATAGAATTGCGAAAAGTGCATGTCTTGCGCCAGGGCGGAGCCACCCCAAAGACAGGATACGGTAACGAGCAGTTTAGCCAGGAAACGGTTTTTCATAACTTGGATTTTCATGGGATGATTGGTTTTGCGGGCGACAGGACAAAATTAACTAACGTTACCGGGCAGGCCGGTTACGTTCGGCGAGCAGGGCATAGTCCCTGCCCAAACCACTCTTAAAGCGGTTAAGATTTTTGAGCAAAATAACTGAAAATCAGCGCCCTAGAGGTTACCCTTAGTGCGACCTAAAATAAATACGGATTGGATCTGGGAGGTCGGGACACGTGACAATCGAATGGTTCTTTCCTCGGAAGAAACGGTCTTAATGCGCAACAAAAATGCCCCCGGGTTGCGGAGGCATTTTATTGTGTAAACCATTATCAACTTTCGAGGGTTCCTCTCGCCTGGGGCGAGACGAAATCCGGCATCCGAAATTACCGTAGCAGCGTCACGTCGCCTTTGTAGGGGAGGACTTCGTTATTGGAGCAGACGGCCTCGCAGAAATAGATGAACGTATCGGGCGCCAGCTTTTTCCCCTTGTAGGTGCCGTCCCAGCCGGACGAGGCATCATTGCTGTTGAAATTCCTCCGTTCGAACACCAGCTCGCCCCAGCGGTTATACACCTTCAGGGAACGGATGTTGGAAATGCCGGAGCCGCGGGGATAAAAAACATCGTTGCGGCCATCGCCATTGGGGGAGAAGGTGTTGGGCAAAAACAGGTTGCCGCCGGTACAAACCACCGCCACCGACACCTCGTCGGAATTGGTGCACCCGTAAGCGTTGGCGACCTCCAGCTTGTACTTCATGGGTTCCTTCGGCGTGGCGACGGGGGCGGGACAATCGGCACAGCTCAGGTACGTTGCGGGCACCCACTTCCAGGAAGAAACGTCGGCCGAAGTGGCGGGCCGCAGGGGTACCGACGAACCGGCAGTGGCCGAAATGCCGGGACCCAGCTCCACGGAAGGCTTGCTGCCGACGGCGACCAGCACCGAGTCGGTGCGCACCAAGCAATTGTCGTTGTCAAACGCTTTAACGGTATACCGCGTCGTCACGGTAGGCTGTGCCCGGGGAGTAGCCGAGGCCGGGTTATCCAGGCCGGTGGTGGGCGACCAGGCATAGTTTTCCGCTCCGGAAGCCGACAACCGGGCCGATTCGCCGGCACAGATGGTATCGGCAGGACCCACCGCCAGGGTAAAGGGCTGGCGCACCCTTACCAGAACCGTGTCGGCTTTGGTACAACCGAATTCGTTGGTGCCGATGACCACGTAGGTCGCGTCCTGGGTGGGGGAGGCCACCGGGGCGGGGCAATCCAGGCAGTTCAGGCTGGCGTCCTCGCGCCAGGAGTAGCGGGTGGCACCCGTCACATTAAACTGCAGGGTATTGTTGCGGCACAGCACCCGGTTGGGACCGGCATTGGTGGCCGGAAGGGGATGCACCGTCAGGAGTTTGGTGGCGGTATCCTTGCAGCCATGCTCGTCGGTGACCTGGGCGGTTATGGTATACTTGCCTTCCTTGCTGTACACCTGGGCCGGGGCGGTAGCCGTGCGGGCGGTCTGGCCGTTGCCGAAGGTCCAGTTCCACTGCAGGGCGGCGGCATTGCCCTTCACCACCTGGCCGGCAAAGGACAGGTGGGCCGGCAGGCAGGAGGCCGCCTCACCGGTGATCGCCACGTCGGGCTTTTCATACACTTTCAGCGGAGCCGTACTCAAGGCCGTATCGGCACAACCCGCCTGGGTGCGGGCAATGAACCGGGCAGGGTAGTCGCCGGCAGCGGCATACGCATGCACAGGGCTCTTCACTGCCGCCGTGCCGCCGTCGCCGAAGGTCCATTCATAGGCCGCAACCGGGTCGTTGCTGTTGGTGGTGCCGGTAAAGGTGACATTGCCGGAACCGCAAAGCGTAGCCTGGCTTTGGGAGAAGGAAGCCTCCACACCCATTACCCGGATGGTATCCTTGCCGGGGATATACACGCTGCAGCCGGATTCGTCGGTCAGGATCATCTTGGGTGCAAAGCTGCCCCAGGGAACATAGGTATGAACCACCGAGGTTTCCCGGGTGGTCAAGGTGGCCCCGTCGCGGTAATCCCACACAATGGAGGTATAGTCCGAGGCCGTGGCCTTGAAGTCTACCTTGAGCGGCGTACAGCCCAGCAGGTTCGTATAGCTGAAATTGCCCTTGGGCCCCTTCACCAGGATCTTTTTATCGGCGGTGTCCGAACAGCCGCCCGGCCCGAAGGCCACCAGTTTGGGGTAATAGGTATTGGCCAGGGTGTAGTAGTGCGCCGGGTTGGCCAGGGTCGAATTATTGCCGTCGTCGAACAGCCATTCCAGGCGGTTGTAGTTGGTAGCCGAATGGGTAAACTGCACCAGCAGGGGCGGGCAGTTACCTACTTCGTCGGAAACGGAAAAGTCGGCCTTGGGCATACTTATACGTACATAGGCGGGCTTCAGGGCCGTATCGGTACAGCCGTATTTATCGGCCGCCACCAGCCGCACGGCAAACGACCCTTCGGCGGCGTAGCGGTGCACGGGTTCCGCCCCGGTGGCGGTGGCATTATCGCCGAACGTCCATTTGTAGGTAGCATTGTTCAGGGTGTCCGACTGGTTGAGGAAGCGTACCGCGCTGCCGATGCAGCTGAGGGTATCGGGCGACTGGAAGGCCGCTTTCGGCCGGGTCACCACCAGGCTTTTCTGGCTGACCTTGTTGCTGCAGCCGAAATTGTCCACCACGGTCAGGGACACCGTGTAACTGCCGGTCTTGGTATAGGTATATTGTACGGACGGCTGGCCGGAAGAATCCGACTTGCCGTCACCAAAGGCCCAGATCTTCCGTGCGATCGTGGTGGTGCCGTAGGCTTCCGACTGGTCGCGGAACGTAACCGGCCCTTTCCCCAGGCAGGCGCTGGTTGCCGGCAGGCTGAATACGGCCGTGGGCCCGTACACGCTGACCGGGGTCTCGTACCGGGACTCGCAACCCACCAAATCGGTGATGGTCAGGGAAGCGGTAAACTTGCCCGGGTTTTTATAGGTGCGGGCAGCCGTTCCCGCCGTACTGGCGGTGCCGCCGTCGCCAAAGCGCCAAAGCCAGCGGGAGACCAGGCCGGGGTTGGTAACGGTGCTGGAAAACCGAACGGCGGCATCGGCGCAGATGGGTTCCTTGTCGGCGGTAAAGGTGGCATTTTCATCAATGACGTTGACCGTCTGCCATTTGCTGCCGCTGCAGCCGCCGCTGGTCGACGTAAGGGTCACCTTGTAGGTGCCTTTGGCGGCATAAGTATGCACGGGATTCCGCTCGGTGGAAGTGGTGCCGTCGCCAAAGTCCCAGGACCAGCTGGCGGCTCCCGTCGACTTATCCGTGAATTCTTTTTTGTATTTATCGGAGCAATCGTTCTTCAGGGTAAAGTCGGAGGATGGCGGCTTTACAATAACGGCATTTTGCCGGTACAGCGTATCCGAACAGGTATTGCTCCAGACCACCAGGGTAACGGACTGGGCGCCGCCATTCTGGAATTTATGCACGGGGTTTTTCTCCGACGAGGAATCGAGGGCGCCGAACTTCCATAGCCACCGGTCAATGGCCCCGGTGCTGCGATCGGAAAACTGGATGGGGGTAAGGGCGCAGGCGCCGTCTATGTCGAAGGTAAAATCGGCATCGGGCTTATTGCCGACCCGGACCGCGTCGGCCACGGTGGTGGTGCTGGTACAGCCCATGCTGGTGCCCACCGTCAGGGTCACCGCAAAGTTGCCGGGCCGGGTATAGGTATGGGTGGGATTGCTTTGGGTGCTGGTCGTGCCGTCGCCAAAGTCCCACAGGTAGCTGACGATGGCTTCCTGGTTGGCGATGGTGGCAGTCGGCTTCACCGCCAGGGGGGTGCAGCCGGTGCGCTGCAGGCCCGACAGGGTGACGGCAGGCTGCTGGATGCGGATATATTCGCTGCGGGTGAGGGTATCGCTGCAGCCGCTGCCGTAAAAAACGATCAGGCGCACGGTATACAGGCCGGGCGCTTTATACGTATAGGAAGGCTGGGCCTGGGTGGAGGAGCCGCCGTCGCCGAACAGCCATTTATAGGTGTAGGTGCCTGCCGTCGTGTTTTTGAACGAAACGGTGAACGGGGCCTTGCAGGAGGAGGTTTCGCCGGTGGCGGAAAAAGCCGGGGCGGGTCGGGTACTCACGGTAACGGCCTTGCTCACCGAATCGGCGCAGCTGCCGGAGGCGGACACCAGCTTTACGGTATAGGTCTTGCCCGTGGCAAAGGTTTTCACCGGGTCTTTCTGTTGCGACGTGGTGCCGTCACCGAAATGCCAGGTGAATACGTTGCCGGCGGGGGCCGTGGAGGTATTGGTAAATTGGACCGTGGCAGGATCGCCACATTTATCGGGAATGGCAAACGTAAAATCGGGCTGCGACCGTTCGCCGATCTGGATATACTGGGGTTTGCTGAAGGCTTTGAAGCATCCGTAGTTGTTGGTGGCCTTGAGCGTTACCGTAAAGTTGCCCGCATTCTGGTATACATGCGTGGGGCTGGCGGTGGTGGCGGTGACCCCGTCGCCGAAATCCCAGCTCCAGTTGGTGATGCGGCCGCTGCCGGTGGTGGTGAGGTCGCGGAACTGGACGCTGAGGGGCGGGCAGCTCAGGGAGTCGGAAGCCCGGAAAGCTACGTCGGGATTGGGATAAACGGTAATGAAGGCGTTCCGGACCACCGAGTCGGCGCCGGAAGCGCTACGCACTACCAGCTTGATGGTGTAGGTGCCGGGATTGCTGTAGGTGGTCGAAGGATTTTGCAGCACCGACACCACGCCGTTGCCCAGGCTCCACCGCCATTCGGAGGGATTGCCGCCCGACTTGTCGGTAAAATGAACGAGCAGGGGCGCACAGCCCGATACGGTAGAAGCGGAAAAGTCAGGAGTGGATTGAGCGGACACCCGGACCTGGCCCAGGCACAGGACCAGCGTGAAAAAAAACAGGAACAGGCATCGGCAACCAGGAGAAGGATTCATAAGCGGGTATACGAAATAGTTTAAATAGGATAAGGACGTCAAAAATGCTGCCCGCCAAAATGATGAGCATGCTTTTCAAATCCTATATTTAAAAATACCTATAACCGCAGAGGAAAAGTAAGCGTTTTCTTGTATTGGACTTATCTATTTTGCCCTAAGTGTGCCGCGTATCCTGCCCAACAAAAGAGGCAAAGGTCGCCACAAAAAAAGCCCCGGCAGGATGGGGCCTGCCGGGGCGTATACGATGGGGAAGACTAGCGGCTAACCGGGAGCCAAACCGACATCTCGGCATGGCCGCGGTTGCCCCAGGCATAGTAAGGCACCAGGCGTACGGGCACGGTGCGGGCGTCCTGCTGCACTTCGCGGTACAGCTGGTTCTGCCAGTTGGCGTCGCCCATCAGCCGGGCAGTGCCCTGCAGGCTCATGATGGGGCTGCCTTCCACGGTAATCAGTTCCGGCTTCAGGTCGATGGCGGCAGGCAGGGTCACGTTCTGCACCTTCTGGCCGGCCGGCAGGTCCACCGACTCCAGGCAGTACACCACGGGGCCGCGCTTCACGGCAACCTGGTTGCGGGTTTCTTCCACCAGCGGGTTCGACTCGATCAGCTTGGCTTCCATCGGCAGCACCAGGTCGATCACGTCGCCCTTTTTCCATTGGCGGCGCAGTTCGGCATAGCTGCCCGGCTGGGTGGCGGTGCTGAAGGGCTGGCCGTTCACCAGCACCTTTCCGCCGCTGCTCCAGCCCGGAATGCGCAGGAAGAACGAGAATTCGCCGGCCGGCACCTGTTCCAGGGCCAGGCGGACGTTGCCTTCCCAGGGGTAGGCCGTTTGCTGCGACAGCTTCAGCGGCGCGCCGTTCTTCAGTTGGGTCGACAGGCTGTTGCCGCCGTACAGGTTTACGTACAGGCCATTCTCCGCCACGCTGTAGGCGTAGTTGCCCACCTCGGCCACCGTGCGCACCACGTTGGGCGGGCAGCAGTTCGACAGGGAAATGTAGCCCACGCGGTCCTTCGACCAGCGTTGCTTGAAGGGCAGGTTATCGGAATAAGCCAGGGGGTTGGTGTATAAGAAGTTCTTACCGTTGAGGCTGATGCCCGACAGCACGCTGTTGTACAGGGCCAGCTCCACCACATCGGCGTATTTGGCCTGGCCGGTCAGCTGCAGCATGCGCCAGTTCCAGAGCACGTTGCCGATGTTGGCGCAGGTTTCGTTGTGCGCCGTATGGTTGGGCAGCTGGAAGTCGCGGCCGTAGGCCTGGTGGATCTTCTGCACTTCGGAGGGGTTGTACGAGGTGCCGTCGGGGGAGGTGCCGTCATAGAGCGAGCCGCAGCCGCCGGTGATGTACATTTTGTGCTGTACCAGGTCGTTCCACATCAGGTTCAGGCGGCCCATCAGCGAGGTGTCACCGGTTTCGGCATACACGTCGGCCACGCCGGCATAGAGGTAGTTGGCCCGGACGGCATGGCCCATCACCTTCGTCTGCTGGCGGAAGGGGATGCGGTCCTGGTTGTCGTCGGTGCCGTCGTCGATCTTTCCCTTGATGTCGATGAGGTGTTTGGCCAGCTCCAGGTAGCGCCCATCAGCCGTGGTGCGGTACATTTCCACTACGCCCATGTAGTGCGAGGGGCAGATGGCGTTGCGCGCCAGGGTGGGGTTGGATTTTTTGTAAAAGTTGTACAGGTAGTCGGTGGCTTTGCGGGCTACCTCGAGCAGGGACGTCTTCCCGGTCACGCGGTAGTGCACGCAGCCGGCGGTCATCAGGTGGCCGATGTTGTAGGCTTCAAAGCTCAGGCGGTCCTGGAACTGGTTCTTCTCGCCGGTCTTGCGCTGGTCGATCATGGCCTTGGTATAGATGTAACCGTCCTCGCGCTGCGATTTGGCGATCACGGCAATGGCCTTGTCCATCAGCGCGTCGAGCTTTTTGTCGCGGGTAACAGCATAGAGGCTCGCCATGGCTTCGAGGGCTTTGTAGTAGTCGCCGTCGTGGAAGGAGGGGCCTTTATGCGAGCCGGTATCCAGGCCGGCGGCGATCTCGAAGTTCTTGAAGGCGTGGCTGATGCTGGCGTCGTTGTAAATGTTCCAGAGGTTGGGCACCATCGAATCGCGGCAGACGCGGAAGCGGTCGGCCCAGAAGCCCTGGGTCCACTGTACGTCGCCCATATCGGGGCTGCTCAGTTTGGCATACGCGCTTTTCGAGGTATTTACCAGGCTTTTGCTGACGGCCGGGGCCGCGCTTTTGCCTTTGCCCTGTTTTTGTGCCACGGCCTGCTGTTGGTGAACCGCCAGCAGGGCACAGAGGGCAATCGTTGTTTTGACAATTCTCATATGTTTGATTGTGTTCGTTTATAAATAATTTAAAGTTTGCAATTGCATTGAATCTTCCGCCGGTTATTCATTTAAAATGAAAAAAGGTGGAAGAGCTTTATTCCTCTTTACCATTCTGCATTCTGCAAATACCAATCGTTCCGAAAGGAACGATGTTTACGGAACCGGGTTTTCTACCCACCAGTTGTCCCTACGGGACAAAGAGCAGGTTTCCATAGTTAACTTAACTTTTACCCAGGATTATATTCCCCAAACAAGCTTCTACCGATTTCCTGGCCCAACCTGCAACGTTTCAATTGAAAGAACTCCAATTAAAAACGATTGCATTCCGTTAGGAAAGCTGGAGGGTAGAAACCCCATCCCGAAAGCTGCGTTTCGCTAGTAACTACCGACCAGTTGTCCCTATGAGACAAAAGCAAATCACTGAGATACACCAGCCAGTTTTCAATTGAAAGAACTTACATGAAAAACGATTGCGTTCCGTTAGGAACGCCTGGTGGGTAGAAACCCCAAACCAAAAGCTTCGTTCCGCTAGGAACGATTGGTATTTTCCGGTAAATGCATGTAACTTATATGGAAATAAGTTTCCACATGTCTAACACCTATACACAGATTCACCTCCAGTTTGTTTTTGCCGTTCAACACCGGGCAGCCCTAATAAATGCTTCCTGGAAAGAGCGGTTACATCAATACCTCACCGGGCTCATTCAAAATTACAAACACAAAATGCTGCAGATCAATAGCATGCCGGATCATATTCACATCCTGATCGGTTTGCGGCCTTCACAAGCCATATCGGAAATTGTACAGCACGTTAAAACCGAAAGCACTAAATGGATCAATGATTGCCGGCTGACGCCCAGCCGTTTCGCCTGGCAGGAAGGGTATGGCTGCTTTTCTTATTCAAAAAGCAGTTTGCCCCAGGTCATCCGTTACATTCAGAACCAGGAAAAGCACCACCAGAAAGTGACTTTTTTGCAGGAATACAAAGCCTTTCTCGATGCGTTCGAGGTAGAATATGATCCGCGATATTTATTCAAAGAGCCTGAGTAATCATTGAACCTTCTTCTTAGGGCAATTACCAATCGTTCCTAACGGAACGATGCCCTGTAACCACGATATGCTACCCACCAATTGTGCCTAACGGCACAATGAATTCCGTCCCTAACTTACATCCGGGCCTGAAGGATACATCTGAATTAATGTCTACCGAATGCGTTGACTCAACAGCAGCCGGGATGACATTTAAGGGAGAATGATATCCTTCTTCCTGCTTTCCGGCAGCACCTTGAGCTCCGTTACCTTACCGTCCTTCATGGTGGCTTCCACCGTGGTGTTGTAGGGAGCATGCAGCTTGAAATGGACGTTCCAGGATTTGGGCCAGGCGGGGAACAGGAAAATCTTTTTGCCGTCGGTTTGGAGCAGCATTTCCTGCAGGCCGATGGCGCCGGAGCCGCCCCAGTTGTGATCGGGCGTCCAGTCGAAGCCGGGACCCCAGAAAGCGGGGAAACGGCGGCCGGAATCTTTCAGCTTCAGCACCGCCAGCCGGGCGGCCTCATCGGTCAGACCGAGGCGGGCGGCAAAGATGTTGTCCTGCTTCCAGCCCACGTGGCTGCGGAATCTTAAGGCGCTGGTATCGTAGTTCCAGGTATTCCGGGCGATGTCCAGGCCGGGTTTGCCCACGCCGTAAAGGCCCCAGGGAAAGACCGGGTAGAGCTGCGGTACTTCGGTGTTGTTGATGCGCTCCCAGGCCTGGGCCGGAGATAGGGTGCGGTGCCCGTCGAATTCGCGGAACGAGATCGGGGGGATGCGTTGCAGCATCAGGCTCCATTCGGCCCGCTTTTCTTTGCCCAGATAATTTTCGGGCAGCTCCAGCAGGCGGGTGAGCACGGTTTGCAGGGCGGCGATGGTGGAGGTGCTGTTGTAGGCCATCTTGTAGGTCTCGGCCCCCGAGCCGGGATAGAGCACCAGCTTGCCCGCCCCGTCCAGGGCCTGGCGGCCGCGCTGGCGGGCCAGTTGCTGGTAGTGCTCGTTAAAGAAGGTCAGGCAGCTTTCGATGAAAGGGAGATAACCCGATATATCCTTGCCGGCATAGCGTTCGGTTTCCAGCATCATCAGGCAAAACTCCAGCACGGTATCCCATTCGTATTCCAGCCAGGCATTGTATTCGAGGCCCTTGTCGAAGGAGGCGGGGCGGTTCCACCCGTATTCGGCAGGGTTGGGCAGGCCAAAGGATTCCAGTTGTTCGGTAAAGCAGGCGCCCTTGTGCCCCCAATAGGTTTGGGTCCGCAGCTCGGCGTTGCGCAGCAGGTTGCGGTAAAAATCGAACTGCGGCTGCATCAGGTCGAAATCCCCGCTTTTGAGCAGCGGGAAATACACCAGCCGCTGGTTCTGGGCCGTATGGGTGCCGCCACCCCAGTTGCGGTAGTCGGGGGTAAAGGACTGGGCCGTATCGGTCAGGGAAGGATCGTAGGTAAAGAGGCCGCCGTTGAACTTGGTGGGCCAGGCGCCGGAGGCATTGCAGCCGAGCATGTAGCGGAACAGCTGGTAGTTGCGGCCCACCTGCGCTGTTTCCCCTTGCCCGTTGCCCATAAAAATGAAGCTCTTCTTCCAGTAGTCCTGCCACCAGGCGGTGGTTTTGGCAAACGCGCCCTTTTGGGCCCCTAGCGCCTCGCCAAAGGCTTTGCGCAAACCAGCCTTCCACACCTCGGCCGAAGGCACCTGGGCGGTATGCAGCACCAGCTGCAGGTTATGGGAGCGGGCGGGGCGGCGGCTTTCGAGCTTCCAGCCGCCGAACTCGGTGCCGAGGTAGCTGCCGGTAGCGGTGCCGGCAGGAATAAAATTATTGCCTTGCATGACCCCGCCAAAGGTGCGCCCCCCCAGGGGGTTCCATAAGGAATCCTTTACTTTATCGAGGCCCTGCTGCCGTACGGTGACGTCAAAAACGGACGTATCCTGGTTGCGGTGGTAAAAAACAACACTGTTGCCTTCAAAGGCCACTTGGTCCTGGCGCGTGCGCACATCGCCCTTGGGCGCCCATTTGTACGAGCCGCCGAAGTACTCCCGGATTTTTACGGGTACCCGGTCCTTATGGCGCCAGCTTTCGTAAACCGCTTCGGCTTTGGTGGCCGTATTGCCGGTAACATCCAGGTGAATGACGGGACGGAACACGTCCACCCACACCTTAACGGCCGTGCCGTTGCTGCCGGCGATCTGCACAAAGCCGTCCTTCAACACCAGCTCCTGCCGGAAGTCCTTGCCGGCAAACGGATTAGGGGTCAGCCGCAACCGTACCCGGCCGCCCTTCAGAAGGGCGTTGTTCTCGTCGAAGGAGCCGCTGCGGGCAAAGTAAAACAGGACCTCGCCCTTTTCCACCCACACGTTCAAACCAATGTCACCACCCCCACACGGCATGGACTCACCGGAATGATTACTCTGGCTGTTCCACACCACGTTGCAGGCGTCCAGCTCCGCCGTTTGCGCCAACGCAAAATGGCTAATAGCTATCAGTAAAAAGGAGATAAGCGACAATCGTTTCATGCGTAAAACCGAAACTCGTAATTAAACATTCAGGTAAAAAGGAATCCCTCTATTCCAACCAGTAGGAAAAGCTACTGGTTGGGGCACCCCTCCCGCTGAGGCGGGACAGGTTCTCCACATGGAGAGGGGCCGGGGGTGAGGCCTACCAATCGTCCGTCCGGAAGGAAGAAACCGGCAACCCGTCGGTGCCATAAAGTTCGCCGGTCACGAAATCCTTATAGGCATAGCGGACCGCTACGGGTTCCTTTACCTGGGGGCAGGAAACCGAAACCGAGCTGCCGTTGATCCAGGCCTTGGCAGGGTAGAACACCTTGTCCTTGCCGGCCAGTTCGAAGGTGGTGAGTTCCTTGCCGAAAGCCGTCAGGCCGTTGGCGGAATTCTTGAACCTTACGGTGGCGATGCTGCCGCTGACCGAGAGCGTGTCGTAGGCGGGGCTTTCAAAGCCAAAGCCTTTCAGGCCGTAGGTCTTGCCCAGGGCCAGCAGGGCCAGGCGGGTGCCGCCTTCCTGTTTGCGGGCCGGGTGGATGTTGTTTTCCTCGCCGATGTCCATCAGCACCGCCAGGCCGCTATTGGGGATGCGGTCGGCCATCTTGCGCTGGGCATCGCGGAGGTAGGCCGAGTTGAACTTGCCGCCTACGCGGTAGGGAGGCAGCTGCGCATAATTATAAGGAGCGATCTGGGCAAAATAAAACGGAAAGGCACCCTGGTCCCAGGAGGTCCGCCATTCCTGCACCATCTTGGGGAACAGGATCTCGTAGCGGTCGGGGTTGTCATAGTTCGACTCGCCCTGGTACCAGATGGCGCCGCGGATGCCGTAGCCGATGATGGGGTACAGCATGCCGTTGTATAAGGTAGTAGGGGTGCGGCTGACCTGCTTGATGGTGTCGCCTTTGGCGGGAATTTTAATGTCGGCAAATTCCTTCAGGGCATCAGGGCTCATCCAGGCTTCGGCATAGGACCCGCTGTAGGCACAATGGATCAGTCCGACGGGAACACCCTCCAGCAGCTCGCTGAGCTGGCGGCCAAAAAAGTAGGCCGTGGCGCTGAAGCCGGCCACCGCTTCGGGACCCGCTTCTTTCCACTGGGAAGGCTTGCTGTTGTCCTGGCGCTCGGTAAGGGAGGAGCGGGGAACGGTGTACAGCCGCAGCTTCGGGTTGCGGGAGTGCAGGATGGCTTCGTTGGAACCGATGATGGGCTGTCCTTTAAAACCTTTGACGGGCATTTCCATGTTGGATTGACCCGAGCACACCCATACTTCGCCGATCAGCACATTCTTTAAGGTAAGGGGGGTGCCGTCGCTGACGGTCACCTGGTAGGGGCCGCCGGCAGCGGGGGTGGCCACCTTCAGCTTCCACTTGCCGTCGGTGCCGGCCCGGGCCGTATATTTTTTGCTGTTCCACGAAGTGGTCACCGATACCGAAGCACCGGCCCTGGCCCAGCCCCAGAAGGCGACGTTGGACTGCTGCTGCAGCACCATATTATCGGTAAAAAGGGAGGGCAGCTTTACTTCGGCCCGCACGCAAAAGGGCGTCATTAAAAGAAGGGAGCAAACCAGTGCAAACAATCTGTTCTTTTTCATGTACTGAATCGGAATTATTTACGGGTAAAGGACGCCCGGACATCCGCTGGAAAATGAGAAAATGGTCCATTTTCCTAAAAAGGCAACAGTGCCCGGGCAGGCAAATCTTATTGAAGGGACTAAAATATTGAATTAAAGCGTGCCCGCTTTTCAAAGAGGGGTTAATAGTAAAATCATCCAGCAGAAAAGTAAAACAGTACATTGTTCACCCACCACGGCAATTCTACCTTCACATCGTTGAAACAAGGAGCCTTTCTTTCCCCGAAAGCGCAAGGGGAAAGCGGCTGCTGCAGGCGCCACAAGGGCCCACCTGCCCCAACCTTTTCTTTTCATATACAAGCATAAGTTAAACGGGGTGACGGTTCTCCGTAAGCCCCCTTTTTTTTCTCTAAGAGTTCTTTTCCTCTTAGCCCTAACTTTACGCACCGGATTTTTAAAAATAAAGCAGGCGGAAAAGAAGCAGAAGTTCCCCAAAACGCTTTCTCTCTTTTTCCTCCTTATCTCTTAGTCATATGAAAGCAAAATTTTCACTGTTTACTTCCCTGTTGTTTTCCACCCTTATCCATGCGCAGACCACCGCCAGCCGGTACACCCTGTTCGATAACGACTGGCGCTTCTTCCGCGGCGGCGCCACGGGAGCCGAGCACATCGCTTTTCCCGACAGCAGCTGGCGCCAGGTGAACCTGCCCCACGACTGGAGCATCGAAGACATCCCCGGCACGGCTTCGCCCTTTTCCATCGGCGCCATCAGCCAGGTCAACGGCGGCTTTACCGTAGGCGGCACCGGCTGGTACCGCAAGACCTTTACCGTTCCCGCTGCCCAGAAAGGCAAGCGCCTCTTCCTGCAGTTCGACGGTATCTATATGAATGCCGATGTATACCTGAACGGCAAAAAGCTGGGCTCCCATCCTTATGGCTACACTTCCTTCTGGTTCGACATCACCGACCGCCTGAAATGGAACGAGAAGAACGTGGTATCGGTACGGATCCGCAACGAGGGCGAGAACAGCCGCTGGTACTCCGGCTCGGGCATCTACCGCCACGTATGGCTGGCCAGCGCCGAACCCGTGCACGTAGCGCCCTGGGGTACCTCCATCACCACCCCCGACGTAACGGCGGCCGCGGCCAGGGTAACCGCCCGCACCAAAGTCACCAATACCAAAGGCGGCAAAGTACCCGTGACCCTGGTCACCCGCCTGCTCAATAACAAGGGCATCGAGGCCGCCCGCTTCGAGTCAAAGCAAACCCTCGACAGCGGCGCCACCTACGAATTCAGCCAGGACCTGCAGGTGAAAGCCCCGCAGCTCTGGTCGCCCGAAACGCCCGTGCTGTACACGGCGGTGTCGGAAGTGCTGGTAGCGGGCCAACCAGCCGACCGCCTGGAAACGCCCTTTGGCATCCGCTCGATTTCTTTTGACGCCACCAACGGCTTCCGCCTCAACGGCAAAACCGTCAAGCTCAAAGGCGGCTGCGTGCACCACGACAACGGCCCGCTGGGCGCCAAGGCCTACGACCGCGCCGAGGAGCGCCGCGTGGAGCTGCTGAAGGCCGCCGGCTACAACGCCATCCGCAGCTCGCACAACCCGCCTTCACCGGCCTTCCTCGACGCCTGCGACCGCCTGGGCATGCTGGTGATCGACGAAGCCTTCGACAGCTGGAAAGGCGCCAAAAACCCCCAGGACTACCACCTGTACTTCGAGGATTGGTGGCAGCGCGACGTGGAGAGCATGATCTTCCGCGACCGCAATCACCCTTCGGTGATCATGTGGAGCACCGGCAACGAGATCCCCAACCGCGACAAGCCCGAGGTGGTGGCCGTCTCCAAAATGCTGACCGACTATGTACATAAGCTCGACCCCACCCGTCCCGTTACCTGCGGGGTGAACGGCGTGGGTCCCGATAAAGATCCCTTCTTTGCCACCCTCGACGTGGGCGGCTACAACTACGCGCCCCAGATGTACAAGGTGGACCACGAGCGCGTGCCCAACCGGGTCGTGTACGGCTCGGAATCGTTTCCCAAAAAAGCCCTGGAATACTGGAAGGGCGTGGAAGAAAATTCCTGGGTGATCGGCGACTTCGTTTGGACCGCCTTCGACTATATCGGCGAGGCCTCTATCGGCTGGCTGGGCTATCCCCAGCGCCAGTATTTCTTCCCCTGGAACCTGGCGTATTGCGGCGACATCGACATCTGCGGCTGGAAGCGGCCCCAGTCGTTCTACCGCGATGCCATCTGGAAGCCGAACCAGCTTTCCCTGTTTGTAAAGCCCCTGAAACCTTCCTTCGACACCCTTTCCTTCAAGGAACCGTGGAGCGAATGGGAATTCCCCGACCTGGTAAGCAGCTGGAACTGGAAGCCGCTGGCCGGGCAGGGAACGGCTTCGGGCAGCGCCGCCGCCACTGCATTCAATGTGCTGCCGGCCGTACCGGTAGTGGTGTATTCCTCCTGCGAGCAGGTGGAACTGTTCCTCAACGGCAAGTCGCTGGGCAAAAAAGCCACCAACCGCTCCAACGAATACATCGCCGAATGGCAGGTGCCCTTTAGGGAAGGGCAGCTGAAAGCCGTGGGCTATAACGGTAAAAAGCAGGTGAATGTAGCGGAATTGAAAACCGCCGGCGCCCCCGCTGCCCTGAAGCTGACCGCCGACCGCAGCACGATCAAGGCCGACGGCCAGGACCTCAGCTACGTTACCGTGGAACTGGTGGACGACAAGGGCGTACGCCACCCGACCGCCGAAAACCTCGTGCAGTTTGAAGTGGAGGGCGGCACCATCGTAGGTGTGGGCAATGCCAACCCCCGCAGCACCGAAAGCTTCCAACTGCCGCAGCGCAAGGCCTGGCAGGGCCGCGCCCTGGTGATCGTGCAATCGAAGCCGAATGCCGGACCCATTGTGCTGAAAGCTAAGGCCGAAGGACTGAAGGATGCCAGCCTGGCAATAGCTGCAAAATAAGTTTCACGAAGCCCAAAACAGAAACTCTTCATCCTGTTTTGGGCTTTGCGTTTTTCTATATAAAAATCACCTTATTGAAATGAAACGATCGCTTTTCCTGTTGCCCGCCATTTTACTTTTTAGTTGTGGCGTATTTAAAGCTAAAAAGACCTCGACGAAAGAAGCACCGGTAGCCGCATCCCTGGCTGTCGTACCCACCCTGGCGCAGGTGGGGGCAACGATGTTGCCCGCCGACATTGCCCCGGTAAAGGCGCCCTTTGCCATGCCGCAGTTTAAAAAGCCGACCTTCCCGGCGCTGACCCTGAATATCCGGGAAAAAGGAGCGAAGGAGGGCGGAACGGTGATTACTACCAAAGAGATCCAGGCGGCTATCGACGAGGTCAACAGCCGCGGCGGCGGAACGGTTATTGTGCCCAAAGGCCTCTGGAAGACCGGCCGCATCAGCCTCAAAAGCAACGTGAACCTGCACCTGGAAGAAGGCGCGGAGCTGCACTTCAGCGGCGAAGTGGCGGACTACCGTCCGGCCGTTTTTACCCGCAATGAAGGCGTGGAAGTCATGTCGCTGGGCGCCTGCATCTATGCCAACGGCCAGGAGAACATCGCCCTGACCGGCAAGGGCAAGCTGGTAGGCCCCAAAGAAGGTTCCGTGAAAAAACAGGTGATGAACGTGGACGTGATCGAGAAGGTGATCCCCGCCGACAAACCCGTGGCCCAGCGGGTGTATGAAGGCTACAACGGCGAATTCATTTTCCTGCCGATGTTCGTTTCCCCTATCAACTGCAAAAATGTCTACATCGAAGGCATCACCCTGAACAACACTCCCTTCTGGAACATTGTTCCGGTTTATTGCGACGGTGTCATCATCCGGGGCGTAACGGTACATTCCGTAGGCGTACCCCGCGGCGACGGTATCGACATCGAATCATCCAGAAACGTTCTTATAGAATATTGCACCCTCAGCTGCGGCGACGACTGCTTTACCATGAAGGCCGGCCGCAACGAGGACGGATTGCGGGTGAACAAGCCTTCCGAGAACATCGTGGTACGCTTCTGCCTGGCCCGCGAAGGCCACGGCGGCATCACCGTGGGTAGTGAAACGGCCGGTATGATCCGTAACCTGTACGTGCACGACTGCGTGTTCGACGATACCGGTGTAGGCATCCGCTTCAAAACCCGCCGCAACCGCGCCGGCGGAGGCGAAAACCTCATTTACGAGCGCATCCGCATGAACCTGCGCGATGACGCATTCAAATTCGATATGCTGGGCAGCCGCATGTACGTGGGCGATCTGGCCAACCGCCTGCCGGCCCTTCCCATCAACCGCCTGACGCCGGCCTTCCGCAACATCGTGGCCAAAGACATTATCGTGGAAAAGGCGGATGTGTTCGTAGACATCCACAGCATTCCCGAGTCGCCGTTGACCAATTTTGTTGTCGAGAACGCCGATGTAAAATGTAAAACCATGGTCAATGCCCGGGATACCCGCGATATGGTGCTCCGCAATGCCACCATCCAGGCGCCCGATTCCGTCATCACGGTGCTGGACAGCCGCAACATTTTATTTGATAAAGTACGGTTCAAGGTTCCCGGAAGCGAGGTGATCACCAAAGTCACCGGCGACCTGTCGGACAACATCCGCTTCGTCAACTGCAGCCCCGAAAAGCCCCGCGACTGGCAGGGCACGGCCTGGAAAAAGTAAGGCGACCCGGCATTAAATACCTTAAAAAACCACAGGAGCTAAAGTTTCTGTGGTTTTTTTATGCCCGGAATAGCGGCCCTTTCCGGAAATTGTTCAAACACCGCACCTTTGCGCTTCTTAAGAAACTGCTATGTCTTCCTTAAAAGTCAACCCCATTTCGAAAAGCAACCCCGATACAGGCCTGGGCGTGAAGCCGGCACAGGTAGGCGGCCGGTTTATCAATAAGGACGGCACCTTCAACCTGCACAAACGGGGATGGCCCTTTTTTACCCGGGTAAGTCCGTATCCCTACCTGCTCGACCTGAGCTGGACCCGCTTTTTGGGACTGATGCTGCTGTTCTATTTCCTGGTGAACCTCTTATTTACCAGCCTGTACCTTGCCATCGGGCCCGACCAGCTGCAAGGTTTGCAGTCCACTACCTTTTGGGGACGGGCCCGGGAGATTTTCTTCTTCAGCACCGAGACCTTCACAACGGTAGGATACGGCCGCATTAACCCGGTCAAGGGGGGAGCGGACCTGCTGGCGTCCCTGGAAGCCTTCTTGGGCTGGCTGTTCTTTGCCCTGGTCACGGGTTTGCTGTACGGCCGCTTCGTGCGCCCGAAGGCCTTCATTGCCTTCAGCCACAATGCCCTGGTCAGTCCTTACCTCGAAGGGAAGGCGCTGATGTTCCGGATGGTGCCTTATAAAAGCAGGCACTTTCTGACCGATGTGCGCACGGTGGTCAACCTTTCATTATTGGTGGGGGAAGGCGAGCAGCAGGAATACAAGTACTACACCCTGAAGCTGGAACGCTCCCGCATCGAAATGTTCAACATGAACTGGACCGTCGTGCATCCGATCGACGTGGAAAGCCCCCTGCTGGATTACACCCTGGAGGACATGCTGCAGGCCGACATGGAAGTGATGGTCCAGGTGTCGGGCTTTGACCCGGTCTTTTCCAGTACCGTCATGAAGGGCACTTCTTATACGGCGCAGGAGATCATCATGGATGCCCGGTTTGCACCCATGTATCATGAATCGGCCGATGATTCCACCACCATACTGGAATTGAACAAGCTGAATGAATACCAGAAAACCTAGGCATGGGCCCTAAACCGGGGAGCGGTCAACGCCCTTCCTTCAGCCGCATATCCCTGTATTCGATCTTCATCGGAGGACCCACATGCACCTGCACGCCGATACGCCCGCTCATTTTGCGGTTAAGGGCGTCATTATCAGTCACCTCGGACATCAGTACACCATTGAGGTAGTGCTGCATATGGTTTCCTTTTACCACCAGGTGGTAGTCGTTCCAGTCTTCCTTTTTGAATACGTTGGCCAGAGTGGCGGAGTCGCCCAGGGAACCGGTCACTACCGGCTTGCCGCTGTTGTCAATGATTACCTGCTCGCCGCGGCGGGCGAGGAACTGGCGGCCCCGCTCTTCGTAGTTCTGGCCGTTGTAGCGGTTGCGGCCGTCGAGGTCGGCCTGGTAGCCTTTCAGGGCGTAGGGGAGGGTGTCCAGTTCCACGCTGCGGTAATTGATGCCGCTGTTACCCAGGGCGGAAACCCGGAAAGAGGTTTTCAGCTCGAAGTCCGCAGGCTGCCCGCCTTTCCAGATGATGAAGGTGTTGCGTTTGACAATGGTTTGCGGGGTGATTTCCCCCACCAGCACGCCGTTCTCCATGCGCCAGTAGGTGCTGTCAAACTCCCAGCCGTTCAGCGTTTTGCCGTCGAATAAAGCCAAAAAACCTTTTTCGGAAGGGCCGGCCGCCTTCCGGGACGACGAGCAGGAGGGAAGGAGCCACAGGGAACACAATAGAAAAAGGGCGGAAGTGCAGTTCAGGCGCATAATCGTTTAGTTGAGGACGCCAAAAGTAGGGAGAAAGCCTGTTCGGGCTAAAGGGAAAAATAACCATTTCTTCCATCAGTTTTAATAAATCATCCATTTTTGCATTCCGCTAATCCCCGGATATTTGGAGTTTCAACGAACGTAGACCGCTTATTCTTGTCGATATGAAAAAGACTGGCTTTACCCTTTCCCTGTTTTTCCTTTCCCTGATTGCTTTGGCGCAGAACGCTACCCTTGTACAGCTCAAATGCGACAACCAACTGGCGCCCCTGGGCGTGGACGCCGCCCAGCCTTCCCTGAGTTGGGAGATCCACACGCAACAGCGCGGCTACCGGCAGTCGGCCTACCAGGTGATCGTCTCCACCGACGCCAAGGGCACCGTCCCCGTCTGGAACAGCGGCCGTACCACCTCCTCCGCCTCCCGCAACGTCAAATACAACGGCAAGGCCCTCAAATCGGCCCAAAAATACTATTGGCGCGTGCAGGTGTGGGACCAGAACGGCCGCCCCTCGGCCTGGAGCCCCGTGGCCACCTTCACCACCGGCCTGTTCGATCCCTCCGACTGGAGTAATGCCCAGTGGATCGGCTACGAGGACCTTCCCGCCGACTCCCTGGTGTTCCCCGGCGTACATGCACCCGATACCAAACGAAAGCTCGGTCCCGACCGCCTGAAGCAGCGCACCGTGGTGCCCCTCTTCCGCAAATCCTTTACCGTCCCCAAAAAGGTGGCCAGCGCCCTGGCCTTCGTTAGCGGCCTCGGCCACTACGAGTTGTCGCTCAACGGTAAAAAAGTAGGCGACGCCTCCCTGGCCCCCGGCTGGACGCATTACGAAAAGCGGGTGCTGTACAACACCTACGACGTCACCGGCCTGTTGCAACGGGGTCCCAACGCTATCGGCGCCATCGTGGGCAACGGCTTTTACAACATCAACCGCGAACGCTACATCAAGGTGGCCATCGCCTACGGCCTGCCCAAGCTTATTTGTAAGCTGCTCGTCCGCTATACCGACGGCACCACCGCCACCATTACCACCGACGGCTCCTGGAAAACAGCCCCATCGCCCATCACCTTTACCTCCATGTTCGGGGGTGAGGACTACGATGCCGGCCTGGAGCAACAGGGCTGGGACAAGCCCGGCTTCAACGACGTTTCCTGGAAAGCCGTCCAGCGGGTACGGGCTCCCAAAGGATTTTTGCAGTCGGAACGGGATTACCCGGTAAAAGTGAACGAGGTCATCAAAGCAATAGCCATCACCCAGCCGTCGCCCGGCATCTATGTTTACGACTTCGGGCAGAACGCCTCGGGCATCGTGGAAATAAAGGTAAAGGGCAAAAAGGGCCAGACGGTAAAAATGTCCCCCGCAGAACTGATCCACGACGACGGGCTGGTAAACCAGAACGCCACCGGCAAGCCGCACTATTACTCCTATACGCTGAAAGGCGAGGGCGAGGAAACCTGGCGCCCCCGGTTTACGTACTATGGTTTCCGTTATGTGCAGGTGGAAGGCGGCGTGCCCGATACGGCAGCCACCGCCAACGCGCCCAAAGTAAAAGCGCTGCACCTGCTGCATACCGGCAACTCGTCGCCCGAGGCCGGCACCTTTGCCTGCTCCAACGACCTGTTCAACCGCATCAACACCCTGATCAAATGGGCCATTAAAAGCAACCTGCAAAGCGTGGCCACCGACTGCCCCCACCGCGAAAAGCTGGGCTGGCTGGAACAGGACTACCTGATGGGTGCCTCCATCCGCAGTAACAACGACATCTACCTGCTCTACCGCAAGACCGTCCACGACATGATGGACGCCCAGACCGTCGAAGGCATGGTGCCCGACATCGCCCCCGAATTCGTGTTCTTCGACGACAAGGGTTTTGGCTTCCGCGACTCTCCCGAATGGGGCAGCGCCTCGGTGATCCTGCCCTGGCTGCTGTACCAGTGGTACGGCGACAAGGAGATCGTCCGCGAAGCCTTCCCCATGATGCAGAAATACGTGGCCTACCTCAAAAGCAAATCCAACGGCCACCTCCTGGACTACGGCCTCGGCGACTGGTTCGACTACGGACCCCAGCGTCCCGGCGTGGCCCAGCTGACGCCCAAATCGCTGACCGCCACCTCCATTTATTATTACGACCTGAAGCTGCTGGCCCAGATGGCCACCCTCATCGGCGATACCGACGAAGCCTACCGCCTGGGCGTGCAGGCCGCCGAAGTGCAGCAGGTCTTTTATAAGAACTTTTTCAATGAAGCCACGGGCGTCTTCTCCACCGGCAGCCAGACGGCCATGTCCATGCCGCTTTGCGTGGGACTGGTGCAGGAAAAGGACAAGGCCCGCGTGCTGAAGAACCTGGTGGATTCCATCAACCTGCAGGGCAAGAAGCTTACTGCCGGCGACATCGGCTTCCACTTCCTGGTGCAGGCCCTCCACGAAGGCGGCGCCTCGCAACTGCTCTACGACATGAACTACCGCGACGACGTGCCGGGCTACGGCTTCCAGCTGAAAAAGGGCGCCACCGCCCTGACCGAATCCTGGCCGGCATTAAAAGAAGTGTCGAACAACCACCTGATGCTGGGCCACCTGATGGAATGGCTGTACAAAGGCCTGGCCGGCATCAACCAGTCGGACAGCTCGGTAGCCTACCAGGACCTGCTGATTGCCCCCGAAGTGGTAGGCGACATCACCTGGGTGAAGGGCAGCCACCGCTCGCCCTACGGCCTGGTAACCACCGACTGGAAAAAATCCGGCAACACGTTTTCGTTAAAAGTAGAAGTCCCGGCCAACAGCACGGCCACCGTGCTGCTCCCTGCCGCCGAAGGCCGGCCCATCACCGAAGGCGGCCAACCGCTGGCGCAGGTGAAGGAGGCAAAGCTCCTGGGATACAAGGATGGGAAAGCAATGGTACGGGTAGGATCGGGGACGTATAATTTTTCGGTGAATTAAACCTCACCCCCGGCCCCTCTCCATCTGGAGAGGGGCCGGGGGTGAGGCTATTTCGTCAGAAAATAATAAAGCCCCAATTGCAGCACCCGGTTGGCACCGCCCCGGTAGTTGCCGCCCGGGTTGCCGTTCTGGTCCACGTAAACCCCGCGGACCAGGCCCTTGAAGCCGTAGTTGTACCGGGCTTCGGCGCCGAGCCGTTCATTCAGTTGATAGGTAGCGCCCAGGTCGAGGCCCTTGTCGAACTCGCGGAAGCTGAGCGAAACATTTTCGCGGTAGTCATTGGACTTGGTGGTGGCTTTGACCATATAGCCGAATTCGGGGCCCAACAAAAAGCTGAGCTTATCATTGACCTGGAGCTCCGCGAGGAAGGGGAAATTGAGGTAATGAAAGGAAACCGTTCCCTCATTGCTGTACAGGGTGGCCGGCGCCCGGTAGCCTTTCTGGGAATAAAGCAGCTCGGAGCGCAGGAACAGCCGCTCGCCCAGGACGATCCGGACCAGGCCGCCGGCATGAAAGCCCAGCCGGGCTTTGAAATCAGTGGCCGGGGCAAAATGGGTATTGGCGAGGTTCAGGCCGCCCTTCAGGCCCCAGCGGGCCTGGGCGGAACAAAGGCCGGACAGGCCCAGACAGAAAATAAAAAAAAAGATTCTTTTCATACGGTTTATTTGTGCAGTACGTGGGAGAACGGCAAGATAAGCTACAAAAAGCTGTGCCCGTTTTTTGCCCCTTCCCGCAACATCCTGCACCTTTAAGCCCGACATTCCCTAAGTTGCAGTGACATGACAAAACGTAACGCCTATTTTCTCACCGCATTGCTTGCCGCATCGGTGTCCGCAGGGGCGCAAAAAGGCCCGGCTGCCCGGCCTGCCGGCTACGAGCAGCTCCTCAAAAGCTTTCAAACCCCGCCGGAATCGGCCAAATCCTGGGTGTTCTGGTACTGGATGCAGGCTTCCGTTTCCAAGGCCGGCATCACCGCCGACCTCGAAGCCATGAAGCAGGCCGGCATCGGCGGCGCCTACCTCATGCCCATCCAGGGTGTGCAGAACCCGCCGCTCTTTACCCCCGTGGCCGAACAGATGAGCCCCCTCTGGTGGGACCTGGTGCGCCACGCCTGGAAGGAAGCCGACCGCCTCGGCCTGAAGATCGCCATGCACGTCAGCGACGGCTTCGCCCTGGCCGGCGGCCCCTGGATCACCCCCGAGCTGTCGATGCAGAAGCTGGTGTGGAGCGAAAAGAAAATCACCGGCGGCCGCACCTTCAACGATACCCTGGCCCGGCCCGAAACCATCGAAAATTATTACCGCGACATCGCCGTCTTTGCCTTTCCGACCCCCGCCGGCGGGGGCGTCTCTACCCGCACCGTCGTGCCGAAGGTCACCTCCAGCAAGGGCGGTACCGAGGCCCAGGCGCTGGTGGACCCCGCCAATAAAAAGAACTTTGCCTCCGAAGACCCCTGCTGGATCCAGTACGCCTTCGAAAAACCCTTTACCTGCCGCACCCTCACCATCCGCACCTCGGGCAACAACTACCAGGCCCACCGCCTGCTGGTGGAAGTGAGCGACGACGGCACCAGTTTCCGCACCCTCACCCGCCTGGTGCCGCCCCGCCACGGCTGGCAGGATACCGATGCCGACGTGACCCATGTGATCGAACCCACGACGGCCAAATATTTCCGCTTCGCCTACGACAAGGTGGGCTCCGAGCCCGGCGCCGAGGACCTGGATGCGGCCAAGTGGAAACCGGTGCTCAAGGTCAGCGGCATCGAACTTTCTTCCGACCCGCGGATCCACCAGTACGAAGGCAAGACCGGCGCGGTCTGGCGCATCAGCCCCCGCACCACGCAAGAGCAGCTGCCTGATGCCCTCTGCGTTCCCAAAGACAAAATCGTCAACATCACCCCATACCTCGATGCCAACGGCCGCCTGAACTGGAACGCCCCGGCAGGGGAGTGGACCATCCTGCGGGTGGGCCATACCTCCACGGGCCATACCAACGCCACCGGCGGCGCCGCCAAAGGGCTGGAGTGCGACAAGTTCAACCCCGTGGCCATCCGCAAGCAATTCGACGGCTGGTTCGGCGAGATCATCAAAAAGGCACCCGCAGGCATCATGGGCAAGGTGCTGAACACCTTCCACATCGACAGCTGGGAGTGCGGCAGCCAGAACTGGTCGCCCGTCTTCCGCGAGGAATTCCAAAAACGCCGCGGCTACGATCCGCTGCCCTACCTGCCCATCATGGCAGGTATACCCGTCAACAGCGCCGACAGCTCCGAACGCTTCCTTTACGACGTGCGCCGCACCATCTCCGAGCTGGTGGTAGACCGGTTTTACGGCACCCTGGCCCCCCTGGCCCGCCAGAACGGGCTGACCTTCACCGCCGAGAGCATCGCGCCGACCATGACCTCCGACGGCCTGCTCCACTATAAAACGGTGGACGTGCCCATGGGCGAATTCTGGCTGCGCTCGCCCACCCACGACAAGCCCAACGACATGCTCGACGCCATCTCCGCCGCCCACATTTACGGTAAGAACGTGGTGCAGGCCGAAGGCTTTACCGAGCTGCGCATGGCCTGGGACGAGCATCCCGGCCTGATCAAGACCCTGGGCGACCGCAACTACGCCCTGGGCATCAACCGCTTTGTGTACCACGTGTTTGCCCACAACCCCTGGATGGACCGCAAGCCGGGCATGACCCTCAACCGCATCGGCCTATACTTCCAGCGCGACCAGACCTGGTGGAAGCCGGGCCGCGCCTGGGTGGAATATGCCCGCCGCTGCCAGTCGCTGCTGCAGCAGGGGCGGCCCGTGGCCGACATTGCCGTGTTTACCGGCGACGACTTCCCCCGCCGCTCCGTGCTGCCGGACCGCCTGGTGGAAACCCTGCCGGGCCTGTTCGGCGCTGACGTGGTGAAAAAGGAGCAGGAGCGCTGGGCCAACAAGGGCGAGCCCCTGCGCCGCATTCCCGAAGAAGTGCAGCATTCGGCCAACATGGCCGATCCCGAAGACTGGGTGAACCCGCTCCGCGGCTATGCCTACGACTCGTATAACCCCGATGCGCTGCTCAACCTTTCCAAGGTGAAGGACGGCCGCATCGAACTGGCCGGCGGCGCCAGCTACGGCATGCTGGTACTGCCCGGCGTGCACAAGATGACGCCCAACGGCAACCTGCTGTCCCCGGAGATCATGACCCGGCTGAAACAGCTGGTAGACTCGGGCGCCACCGTACTGGTGAACGAACGGCCCGAGGGGGCGCCGGGACTGTGGAACGGCGCCGCTGCCGACCAGCAGGTGCAGAGCCTGGGCGGCAGCCTCTGGGATGCCGCCACCATCCAGATCACCAAATCCCCCGGCGGCTCGTTCTCGCAATGGAAGATGGGCAAAGGGAGAGTGGTGAAAGCTCCTTACGGCGCTGAATCCTTTGCCCCGTTGGGACTGGAACGCGACCTGATCGTTACCGACGCGGCGGGCGGCTATGCCCCCCAGGTGGCCTACGTCCACCGGACCGCGCCGGACTTCGATATCTATTTTATCTCCAACCAGCGCGATTCGGCCCGCACCCTGGAGCTGTCGTTAAGGGTAGCCGGCCGCCAGCCGGAGCTCTGGGATCCCGTGACCGGCACCATCCGCGATGCAAAAGATTTCCGCATCGAAAAGGGCCGCACCCTGCTGCCCCTGCGCCTGGAAGCGGCAGCATCCATGTTCGTGGTGCTGGCCAGGCCCGCGGCGGATAAAGGCACAGGGGGTAAAAACTGGGCGGAGCCCCAAACCGTGCTAGCGGTGGAAGGCCCCTGGAAGGTGCGCTTCGATCCCAAGTATGGCGGCCCCGCCCAGCCGGTGGTTTTCAATAACCTTACCGACTGGAAGGAAAGTGCCGACACCACCATCCGTTATTATTCGGGTACGGCAGCCTACAGCCAATCCTTCAGCTGGAAGGGGGGCAAAAGCCAAAAAGTATGGCTGGACGTAGGCAAGGTGGCCAACCTGGCCGAGGTGTATGTTAATGGCCAGTCGTGCGGCGTAGCCTGGACCGCCCCGTACCGAGTGGACATTACCAAGGCCCTCCGGAAAGGCACCAACGAGCTGCGCATCGAGGTGACCAACACCTGGGCCAACCGCCTCAACCGCGATACCCAGCTGCCCGAAGCCGACCGCCTGACCCAAACCATCGCCCCCACCAAACTCGAAGGCAAGCCCCTGCTGGAAGCAGGACTGCTCGGCCCGGTTCGGATCGTGACGGAGCAATAGAACCGGTCCTTATTTTATTGAAAGGAGCGCATAAAGCAAATGCCGGCCACGAGCCGGCATTTGCTTTTCCGGGCCTCCTGGAGCGCCCGGGAAATGCGTACTAAATCCATCCCGCCCGCCCCAATCGCCCCGCCGGTAACCGGATCGGGATATCCCTTAATAGTAAAATCTTCCATCATGTCAGTAAAACCTGACATTGTCCACCCGCGGCCTCATTTCTAATTTTATTCCGTAATAAAAAAGCATTTTCCCGCGGGGAAAACCGACCGGCAGGCCAACGGCTGCAGGCGTATAAAACGAAACGATTGTGCGTATGAACCCGAATTTCTTACTGAAGGAGGCAATCGCCGGGCCCTTACCGACCCCCGGATTTCATTTTATACAGCCCCTGGAACCGTTCCCGCCGAAAGAGGCCGCCGCTTACCCGTACCATCCCGTAATTTAACAACAGATTTCATCACCAAATACCGAAGCACCGGAACAGAGAATCGCATTCATGAGAACGATCAGGAACTTTTTTACGTCTTCTTTATCCCTCCTGCTGCTGGCAGGATCCGTATCGGCACAGAAAACTGCCCGCACCGTGACGGATAGCACCATGCAGGCCGTGTACGAGCAGGTGAAAACCCCCTATAAGTACGGACTGGTGGTGGCTCCCGAGAACAACGCCAAAAAGATGGACTGCCCGACCGTTTTCCGCCAGGACGGCAAATGGTACATGACCTACGTGATCTTCGACGGCCGCGGCTACGAAACCTGGCTCTCTTCCAGCGACGACCTGCTGAACTGGAAAACCCAGGGCCGCCTGATGTCCTTCACCGACTCCACACAATGGGACGGCAGCCAGAAGGCCGGCTACCCCGCCCTCCAGGAACCTACCTGGGGCGGTAATTACAAACTGCAGAAATACAAGAAACAATATTGGATGCCCTACTTCGGCGGCGCCAAATCGGGCTACGAAGCGGGCGACCTGGCCATCAGCATGGCCTTCACCTCCAAAAAGCCTTCCACCGCCCACGAATGGAAGCGCCTGCCCCAACCCATCTTCACCAGCAAGGACGTGGACGTGCGCTGGTGGGAAAACAAAAAGCTGTTCAAGCCTACCGTTATCTGGGACAAGGAAAAAACCACCGGCTACCCCTTCGTCATGTACTACAACGCCAACGGCGACAGCAACGCCAACCGCAAAAGCTGGTACGAGCGCATCGGCATGGCCGTATCGGAAGATATGGTGCACTGGAAGCGCTTCCAGAAGGAACCGGTGATGGACCATTTTACCGGCATCACCGGCGACGCCGTGTTCCAGAAAATGGGCGACCTGTGGGTGATGTTCTACTTCGGCGCCTTCTGGGGCGAACGCAAGGACGCCTACAACCGCTTTGCCTGCTCCTACGACCTGGTGAACTGGACCGACTGGAAGGGCGATGACCTGATCAAGGCCTCCGAACCCTACGACAACCGCTTCGCCCATAAATCGTACGTGGTGCACCATAACGGCGTTACCTACCACTTCTACTGCGCGGTAAACACAGCCGACCAGCGCGGGATTGCGGTAGCGACGTCCAAAGACCTCGGAAAGAGTTCCGTGAACTTTGTAGCCGCCGCTAAATAAAGTTTACGAGTTTACGGGTTTACGAGTTCGCTTCGCGGTAACGACAGTTTATCCAATGATCCCATGAGACGCTTGTTTATCACACAATAACCAACTGAGAAATGACACTTGCTAAAAAATATTTTGAAGACTACCAGGAAGGAGCAATTCGTGAAACCCTTGGGCGCACCATCACCGAAACCGATATCGTGCTTCATGCCGGCCAGACGGGCGACTTTTTTCCCCACCACATGGACGAGGAATGGTGCAGCACCCAGCCGTTCAAAAAACGCATTGCCCACGGCACCCTGATCTTCAGCGTGGCCGTTGGCATGACCGCCGACATGATCAACGAAGTGGCCATGACCTATGGCTACGAGCGCCTGCGCTTTACCAGGCCGGTGTTCATCGGCGATACCATCAAGGTAAAAGTGACCATCAAGGAAAAGAAAGATCATAAAAAACCGGACTTCGGCCTGGTGACCGAGCTGGTAGAAACCTTTAACCAGAAAGGCGAGCTGGTGATGCTCTGCGAGCACATCCTGCTGGCCCGCCGCAAAGAGGTGGTAGCCGAAGGCTAACCTGCTACCTGAAAGAAATCGATTAACCAACTGATTAAAAATAATTGACCCGGACGCTCCGCCACAATGGAGACAGGGCAGAGGTGAGGAACAATTATTATGAAAGCACTTCCCTTAAAAGGCTTGACGGTACTCGAGTTCAGCCAGTATTTATCGGGCCCTTCGGCAGGTTTGCGCCTGGCCGACCTGGGAGCAAGGGTCATCAAGATCGAGCGGCCGCAGGGCGGCGACGCCTGCCGCAAGCTGTCCATCAAAAACCTGTGGGTGGACGACAGCTCGCTCCTGTTCCATACCATCAACCGCAACAAGGAAAGCTTTACCGCCGACCTGAAAAAAGAAGAAGACCGCGCCCTGCTGCGCAAACTGATCGCCCAGGCCGACGTGGTCACCCATAACTTCCGCCCCGGCGTGATGGAAAAGGTGGGCTTCGACTACGGCTCCGTTCAGGCCATTAACCCGAAAATTATTTATGCCGAAGTAACCGGCTACGGCAAGAAAGGTCCCTGGAAGCACCTTCCGGGACAGGACCTGCTGCTGCAATCCATGAGCGGACTGGTGTTCGCCAGCGGCAACGGCGGCGACAACCCCCTGCCCTTCGGCATCGCCATCGGCGACATCCTCTGCGGGGCCCAATTAGTGCAAGGCATTTTGGCCGCCCTCATCCGCCGGCACAAGACCGGCAAAGGCGCTCTCATCGAGATCAGCCTCATGGAATCGCTGCTCGACTTCCAATTCGAGCTGCTGACCACCTACTTCGCCAGCGGCCAGATGCCCCGGCGCAGCCTGGTAAGCAACGGCAACCCCCTTCTGGGTGCCCCCTACGGCCTGTATGCCACCGCCAACGGCCACATCGCCATTGCCATGGTGAACCTGCAAAAGCTGGCAACGGTCATCGAATGCCCCGCCCTGGAAGGCTTTTCCCAGGACGATGCCTTCAGTCGCCGCGACGAGATCAAATCCCTGCTGGCCGCCCACGTGGCCCAGCAATCCTCGGAATTCTGGCTCGATAAGCTGCGCGCCCACGACCTCTGGGCCATGGACGTGCTCAACTGGCAACAAATGAAGGCCCACGAAGGCTACCAGTGCCTCGGTATGGAGCAGACCCTGCAGGCGGCCAACGGCAAGCAGTTGGTCACCACCCGCTGCCCCATCCGCTTCAACGGCCAGAAACTGTTTTCCGCCCGCCCGGCACCCGCCCTCGGCGAGCACACGGAAAAAATTCTGAAGGAATTGAAAGGGCCCGCCACCCTGCCCAAAGAAGGGCTGCGGCCGGCTATCCCCTTTACCCAAAGCGCAGCCGTTTAACCGAAAAAAGCCAACTGCTTATAAACTTTCTACCAGGACCATTCAAAAGGCCTCTTCCCAAGCCTCCCGTGAAAGGGGGAGGCCGGGGAGGCCGAACCACTAGCTATGAAGATGTTGGAAGATATTATCGTCGTTGATTTCAGCCAGTTCCTGTCGGGACCCTCGGCCAGCCTTCGTCTGGCGGATATGGGCGCGCAGGTGATCAAAATAGAAAAACCCGGTACCGGCGACATCTGCCGGCAATTATATGTATCCGATGTATGGATCGAAGGTGAAAGCACGATCTTCCATACCATCAACCGCAACAAGCAAAGCTATGCGGCCGACCTCAAAAACCCCCAGGACCTTGAAAAGGTAAAGGCACTGCTGGCCAAAGCCGACGTGCTGCTGCACAACTTCCGCCCCGGCGTCATGGAGCGGCTCGGTCTGGACTACGCCACCGTAAAAGCCCTGAACCCCTCCATCGTGTATGCCGAAATCAGCGGCTACGGCAGCGAAGGCCCCTGGAAAAACCTCCCGGGCCAGGACCTGCTGGTACAATCGCTCTCCGGCCTTACCTGGCATACCGGCAACGAACAAAGCGGTCCCACCCCCATGGGCGCGGCCGTGGTGGACGTGCTGGCCGGCACCCACGTGGCCCAGGGCATCCTGGCAGCCCTCTACCAGCGGGCCATCTCCGGCGAAGGGGCCCTGGTGCAGGTAAGCATGCTGGAAAGCGTGCTGGACTTCCAGTTTGAAGTGCTGACCTGCTTTTACAACGATGGCGAGCAACTGCCCGTCCGCAGCAACGTCAACAACGCCCACGCCTACGTGGCCGCCCCCTACGGCGTTTACAAAACCGCCAACGGCTACCTGGCCCTGGCCATGGGCAACATCCTCCAGCTGGGCACCCTGTTGGGCTGTACCCCCCTGGCCGCCTACACCAACAGCGCCGACTGGTTCAACCAGCGCGACGAAATCAAAGAACACCTGGCCGCCCACCTGCAAACCCAAAGCACGGAGCACTGGCTGTCCATCCTGCAGCCCGCCGACATCTGGTGCGCCAAGGTTTTCGATTACGACATGCTGCGCCAGGAAGAAGCCTACCAGGCCCTCGACATGGAACTGGAAGTGAAAACCTCCAACGGCCTGACCATCACCACCACCCGCTGCCCGCTGCGCATCGACGGCGAACGCCTTTCCTCCGATAAAGGCGCCCCGCTGCTCGGAGAACATAACCGCGAGGTGGAGCTGCAGTTTGGGCTGGTCTGAAAGTTCCTGAGTTCTTAAAGGCACCTGCCTTACTACAATTACGCTGTTGTTGATTGAATAATCTGCAACAGCGTAATTTTTTATAGAAATAGAAAACGCCCCATCTGGGAACTCAGGAACTAACCCGTAAACTTGTAAACTCGTAAACATTGCCATATGATCGATACACACGTACACATCTGGGATTTAGACAAAGCGGAATACAACTGGCTGAAAGGCGATACCTCACTATTGAACCGAACCTTTGCCATTGAAGAATTGGAGGAAGAGCGCATAGCCGCCGGCGTTACAGCGGGGGTGCTGGTGCAGGCAGCGGGCAATTTCGAGGATACGGAGCTGATGCTGGAAACGGCCAGGAGCACCCCCTGGATCACCGGCGTGGTCGGCTGGCTGCCCCTGCAGGATCCCGAAGCCACGCAGAAAGCCCTGGAAGCGTATGGGAAAGACCCCTACTTCAAAGGGGTGCGTCACCAGATACACGACGAAGCCGACCCGCGCTGGCTGTTGCAGGATAAAGTAGTGGAAAGCCTGCAGGTTGTGGCGGCACATAACCTTCCTTATGATGTGGTGGGCATCCTGCCCGTGCACCTGGAAACGGTGCTGCAACTGATGCCTAAAGTTCCGGGCCTGCGGATGGTGCTGGACCATTTGAACCAACCGCCCATTGCCTCCGGTGAGCGCTTCGGGAAGTGGGGGGAGCTGATAGCAGAAGCCGCCAGGCATCCCCAACTGCACGCAAAAATATCCGGGCTGGGTACCACCTCGGGCAATTTCACCGGCTGGACGCCCGCCGACCTGGAACCCTACATCGCTTTTGCCCTGGAACATTTTGGTGAAGACCGCTGCTTTTGCGGCGGCGACTGGCCGGTATCCCTGCTGGCCGGCAGGTATACGCAAATCTGGAAAGCCTATCAAAGCATCCTGCAAAAATTATTGAGCAGGGAAGGGCTGCAAAAAGTGCTTCAAAAGAATGCTGTAACCTTTTACGGTTTGTAAATCCGGTAAGGGTTCGGAACCCTTTGCTTCCGAGCCCTTTTCTTCATTTAATGTTTTAACGTTCATTTACCTCTTTCCCGATTAGCTTCGCGCCTTTACTACCTAAAGCAAATGAAATTCGGCATCCCCTTACCTCGAACTTCCCGGCCCATTTACGTGATCGGCGCCGGCGGCATCGTGAACGATGCGCACCTGCCGGCCTATAAGCTGGCCGGCTTTGACGTGGCCGGCATCTTCGACCTGGACCGTGAAAAGGCAGCCGCCACCGCCTGTAAGTTTTCTATTCCCCACGTTTTTGATAGCCTGGAAGCCTTGCTGCAGGCGGCGGCGCCCGAAGCCGTGTTCGACCTGGCCCTGCCGGCTGTGGCGTTTCCCGCCATCCTGTCGCAGTTGCCCGATGGCGCGGCCGTGCTGATGCAAAAGCCCATGGGCGACAACATGGACCAGGCAACAACCATATTAAAACTGGCCAGGGAAAAGAACCTGGTGGCCGGCGTGAACTTCCAGCTGCGCTATGCCCCCATGATCACCGCCGCCCGCAACCTGATCAACGAAGGAAAGCTGGGCGAGCTCTGCGACATTGAACTGAACCTGAACGTGTTCACGCCCTGGCACATCTGGAAGTTCCTGTACGGACTGCCCCGCGTGGAAATCCTGTACCACAGCATTCATTATATCGACCTGGTGCGCTCGTTCCTCGGCAACCCCAAAGGCATGTTCGCCAAAACCATGAGCCACCCCGCCATGAAGGAACTGGCCTCGGTGCGTACCAACATGATCATGGATTACGGCGATACGGTGCGGGCCAATATTTTTACCAACCACTGCCACCGATTCGGCCTGACGAACCAGCAGTCGTACATAAAGTTTGAAGGCACCGAAGGCGCCATTAAAATAAAGCTGGGATTGTTGATGAACTACCCGCAAGGGGTACCCGACGTTTTTGAATACGTCTTTCTGGAAGAAGGGAAGGAGCCCCAATGGCAAACGCTGGACGTGGAAGGTTCGTGGTTCCCCCACGCCTTCATCGGCTCGATGGCCCAGGTAATGCGGGCCGCCGAAGGCTCCATCGCCCGGCCCGACAATTCCGTGGAAGATTGCCTCCACACCATGGCCTGCGTGGAAGCGGCGTATCGCTCCAGTGAGAAAGGCGGCGTTGCGCTGGAAGGAATTGGTTAATTGGGGTATTTGTTAATTGGTTAATTGGGAATCAGGAACGCCGCCCCCCATTCCAAATTAACCAATTAACAAATACCCCAATTAACCAATACCTATGGTTTCAACACCACCTTCACGCAATTATCTTCTTTCTTGTTGAAGATATCGTACATGTTGGGGGCGAGGTCGAGGGGCACCTTGTGGGTGATCACATCATCCAGCACCACGTGTCCTTCTTTAACCAGGGCAAACAGGTGGTCGATATAGCGGTGTACGGGGGCCTGGCCTCCCATGAGCCGGATACCTTTGTCGAACCATTTGTAGAGCGGGTAGTTGTCATAAGGCGAGCCGTAAACGCCTACTACCGTTACCGTGCCGCCGCGGCGTACCGCGTCGAAGCAAAGCTCCAGTACCTTCATCGTTCCTTTCTCCACCTGCAGCACGTTGCGCATCTTTTCCATCACACCGCGGCGGGCTTCCATGCCTACCGCATCCACGCATACATCGGCGCCACGGCCGCCGGTCATCTGGCGGATGGCTTCCACGGCATTCACTTTATCGGCATTGATCACCTCCGACTTGGCGCTTTGCCGGGCCATATCGAGGCGGTAAGGCTCGATATCGATGCCGATAACCCGTCCCGCTCCCTGCAGCCAGGCCGCCTTCTGGGCCATGATGCCTACCGGTCCGCAGCCGAAGACCGCCACCGTTTCGCCTCCTTTGAGTTGCGCCCAGTCGATGGCCGCCCAGCCGGTGGGAAAGATGTCGGTCAGGAACAGCACCTGCTCATCGGCCAGGTCGTCGGGAACGATGCGGGGACCATAATCGGCATAGGGCACCCTTACGTATTCGGCCTGCCCGCCGTTGATGCCGCCATAAATGTCCGTATAACCGAAAAGGGCGGCGCCGGCACCTTTGCCTTTGATGATCTCGCCTTCGGGGCCGTAATGTTCGGGGTTGGAGTGCTCGCAATGCACGGGCAGGCCCTGGTTGCAGAAAAAGCAGCCGCCGCAGGCAATGGGGAAGGGGACCACCACGCGGTCGCCTTTTTTGAGGTTGCGGACACCCGGACCCACTTCTTCCACAATGCCCATGAACTCGTGCCCCAGGGTCATGGGGCGGGGCTGGGGGATCATGCCGTTATAAATGTGCAGGTCGGACCCGCAAATAGCCGTGGAGGTCACCCGTAAAATCACATCCCGCGCCTGTTCGATCTTCGGATCGTCTACCTTGTCTACACTCACCTTTTTAGGACCATGAATAACTAATGCCTTCATTGTTTCAGATTTAATAAAGAAATGAGCAGAGGCGCATGGGCATCCTTGGGGTACCCATGCGCTCCGGATGCTCATTACCTTATCAAATATGTGACCTATTTTATCCGGCTAATCCGGAGCATCACCTGGTCCGTCAGGCGGTTGCAGCGGCTCAGGTGGAAGGGCAGGAGTTCCTCCTTGCGATAAAGCTGGCCCAGGGATTGGCGCAGCAGGGCCTTTGCCCGGTTGAGGCGGACCTTGATGTTGACGGCGCTGAGGTCGAGGCTGGCGGCCGTTTCGGCCACGTTCAAACCTTCCACCTCCCGCAGGACGAAAACAGTCCGGTACTTTTCGGGCAGCGCCAGGATGGCCTGCTCCAGCATCTGGTTCAGCTCGGACCGCAGCACCTCGGTCAGCGGGGTGGGCGAGTGGTCGTGGGGAGAAAGGGGGGCGTCGGGCATGGCGGTAAATTGTTGGCGTTTTTTTACCTGCAGCAGGCATTCGTTGATGAGGATCCGGGTGAGCCAGGTGGCAAAGGCCGAGCGAAAGGCAAAATGGTCCAGGTGTTCGTAGGCATGGATATACGCAACCTGCATGGCTTCTTCTGCCTCCGCCTCCGCCTTGGTAATGGACAGGGCGATACGGTACAGCCGCTGGTTGTACCGCCGCACGATCAGGGCGTACCATTCCTTTTCGCCCCGCAGCACGCGGTGGATGATCTCGTTGTCCGGCAGGGTTTCCGTCTGGGGTGTGTCGAAAGCGTTCATATGAATGTGTCCTTCGCCCATTGGAGTGCAGGGGTGGGGTGAAGGTTACAAAAATACGCCCCTATTTTTTTGTAACCTTTTCGGGCCGGGCGGGCTCCAATGGCCAGAGCAGCGTGTGCTGCTTCTTTCCTTCACCCCAAATAAAAATAGCATGTACACTACCCTTCATCAAGCCGAAAACGTGCAGCAGGTCTTAAAATACACCTATGGCCTGGTACCCATTGTGGCGGGCCTCGACAAGTTTACGAACCTGCTGACGGACTGGAGCCATTACCTCAGTCCCTTTGCAGCGGGCATCCTGCCCTTCGGTGCCGAAACCTTTATGATGGTCGTCGGCCTCATTGAAATAGCCGCCGGCATACTGGTGTTGCTCCGCCCGCATATCGGGGCCTACGTGGTCATGGCCTGGCTCATCGCCATCGCCCTCAACCTCATCCTGGCCGGCTATTACGACGTGGCGGTCCGCGACCTGGTGATGTCGGTGGGCGCTTTTGCCCTGGCCCAGCTGACCGTACCCGAAAAACGGGCGGCGCTGGCGTAAGGCCGCCTCACCCTGCCTCCCCGGCCCCTTCCGCTACGGCGGAAGGGGCCGCATTTTTTTAAACTGATCATTTCCTGGACCTTTGCCCCTTATTGCTTTACCAGATGGAAAAAGAACTGTGGCAGCAGATCGTGGACGGCGACCGCCAGGCATATGCCGGACTGTACCGCGATTATTTCAAAAAATTCTACAATTACGGCCGGAAGTTCACCGCCGACGCGCTGCTGGTGGAGGATTGCATCCAGGAGGTTTTTTTGGATTTCTGGACCCGGAGGGAGGCCGCCCGCCCCATCGATTCCCCCAACAGCTACCTGTTTTCCGCCTTCCGGTTTACCCTGTTTAAGAAAATGAAGCAGTCGGCCCGCTATGTTCCCAGCGAGGAAGTGGAGGAGGGGCCCGACTTTTCCATCGACGCCCTGATCATCGGCCGGGAAAGCGATAGCGAACTGCAACGGCGGCTGCAGGCAGCCCTGGAAAGCCTGACGGCCCGCCAGCGGGAAGCCATTTTTCTGCGGTTTTACGAAGGCCTTTCCTACGAGGAGGTCGCCTCCGTGCTGGGCATCTCGGTCAAGGCCACCTATAAAATCATGGCCCGGAGCCTGGCTACCTTAAAGGAAAATATGGGGGTGCTGCTGGGCGTCCTGCTGGCCCTGTTGCGCCAATCGCAGGGATTCTAAAAATTTTTTAAAAATAGTTTCAGACCCGTGGGGTAAAAAAGAAACCCTGCGGTACATACTTATACAACATGAGCAACCTCTTCAATTTTGAGCCCTACCCGCAGTTCGGGGAAGCCGACCTGATCGCCGACCCGCACTTCCAGGAGTGGGTGCTCCGGCCGACGGAAGAAAACCGGCGGTTTTGGAATGCCTTCGTGGAACGCTACCCGGCGAAGCAGGAAGAGGTGGAAAACGGACGGCTGTTCCTGGAGCGGTTGTCCTTCCGGGAAGAGGTTCCGGCCGCCGACCGGGTGGAGGCGCTGCTGCAGCAGCACCTGGCTGCCATCGATGGCCTGGAAGCGGGAAGGGTGGTGGCCTTGCCCCGGCGCCGCTGGACCGGGTTACTGAAGGCTGCCGCCCTGCTGGCAGGCGCCGTGCTGATCCTGAGCTTGCTGCTGCTGCGCAACCGCAAGGAAACCGTCGAAACCGCCTACGGCGTCCTGAAAACGGTGACTTTGCCCGACCGCTCCACGGTGGTGCTCAACGCCCACTCGAAGATCGAGTACCGGAAAAAATGGAAGGAAGGCGCGCCCCGCGAGATCTGGCTGGAGGGCGAAGCGTTTTTTGACGTCACCCACCTGAACCGCGATGCCCGTGCCGTCCGGCCGGGCGAGCGCTTCGTGGTCCATACCGGCGACCTGGACGTGGAAGTGCTCGGCACCTCCTTTAACGTGCGGCAGCGCCGCGGCAAAACCGAGGTGGTGCTGCAGGAAGGATCGGTGAAACTGGCCTTCCGCGACAAAACTCATAAAGACGTGCTCATGAAACCCGGGGAACGGGTGGCCTATGCAGCCGGTGCGCAACGGCTGGAACAGGGCACCGCCAACCCGGAAAACTATACGGCCTGGAAGGAGAAAAAGCTGATCCTGACCAACCCCACCGTAACCGAAATCACCCGTTACCTGGAAGACGTCTACGGCAGGAAGATCATGTTGGAGGCCCCCGCCATGGGAAGTACAACCATCGAAGGGCCCCTGCTGCTGAACAACCTCGACGACGTCCTCTTTATCCTGTCGACCGTCCTGAATGCGGAAGTAGTCCGGACCGACAGCACCGTGACCCTGCGACCGAGATAAGAACCTATTTTTCAACAACAAACGAAAACTTCGCCACATGATTGCTCGCCACTTGAAAGGGCTGGTAGTGATACTATTGCTCTTCAGCAACCATATATTTGCCCAAACCTCCTCCGTCCCGCTGCGGGAGGCCTTAAAGAAGGTGACCAAAACCTTTGGTACCCAGTTCGTCTTCGACCGCAAGCTGGTCGACGGCAAAAGCACCGCCTACAATTTATCCGACCTGAATAAAAAGCAGGTGGAAGAAGTGCTGAAAGGCATTTTGTATCCCAACAACCTCGTTTTCCTCTACGTCAAGCCCAATTATTATACGATCGTCACCAAGGACCGGGTCGGTAATAAGGAATCGCAGGAACCCGCACCTTCCTTTGCCGTGACAGCCAGTTCGGTACCGGCGCCGGTAACAGGGACAGCGAAGATGAAGATCACCGGTACGGTCACCGACAGCGCCGGCAAGGGCCTGCCCAATGTGACCGTGACCGAAGCGGGTACCCGCAACTCAACGGTCACCACCGGCGACGGCAGCTTTGCGCTGCTGGTGGCGGGCCGCCAGTCCGTGCTGGTATTTTCGTCCGTAGGCTATGCCACCCAGCAGGTGCCTGCCGGCAGCGGCGCGTCGCTGACCGTGGCGCTGCAGCAGGTGAATGCTTCCCTGGGCGAAGTGGTGGTGGTGGGTTACGGTACCCAGCGCCAGAAAGATGTGACCGGCGCCGTGGCCGCCCTCAACGCCAAGGACTTTAACCAGGGACCCATCCTCAGCCCCCAGCAGGCCATGCAGGGCCGGATCGCCGGGGTGAACATTTCGCAGAACAGCGGCAAGCCGGGCGCCTCCAATACCGTCCGCGTTCGCGGCGGCACCTCGCTGACCGGCTCGAGCGACCCGCTCTACGTGATCGACGGCGTGCCCATCTCCACCGCCGCCGGCGTATCCCAGGCCAACATCCGCGGCAACGGCACCGACGTGTTCGACCAGGAACCCACCAACCCGCTGATGACGCTCAACCCCAACGACATCGAGTCCATCACCGTGCTGAAAGACGCTTCCGCCGCCGCCATCTACGGCTCCCGGGCCGCCAACGGCGTGATCGTGATCACCACCAAGAAGGGCGCTGCCGGCAAGGCCAAGGTTTCCCTGGGCATCACCGCCGGCCTGTCCAAGGTGGCCAAAACCCTCGACGTGCTCACGGCCGACCAGTACCGCAAGGTGGTGACCGACCTGGGCCTGCCCCTGAACGACAAGGGCGCCCATACCAACTGGCAGGACGAAATTTACCGCCCCGCCCAATCACAGGATTACTACCTGTCGCTGTCCGGCGGCGCCGACAAGACCACCTACCGGGCCTCTTTGGGCTACGGCAACCAGGAAGGGATCATGCTGGGCTCGAAAATGAACCGCACCAACGCCCGCCTCAACATCAACCACTCGGCCCTGAAGGACCGCCTGACCTTCGACATGCGGGTAAACTACGGCCAGACCTTCAACCAGGCCGCCCCGGTTTCCAACAGCGTGGGCAGCGAGGCCGGCACCAGCATGAACTACGAATCCTACGTGTTCAACCCTACCTACCCGGTCTATGATTCGGCCGGCAAGTACACCCATGTGCTGCCCTACCGCATCAACCCGGTTTCCTTTTCCACCGACGTGCTGGACGAGCGCACCAACAACCGCTTCATCGGCAACCTGTCCACCACCTATAAAATTCTCAACCCCCTGAGCATTAATGTGCACGTGGGCTATACCAACCAGCACACCAACCGCAACTCGTATATCAAACAGGCCAGCCCGCTGGGCGAGGGCCTGGGCGGCTACGCCAGCGTGCAGAAGCTGGAGGACTGGAGCAAGCTGATGGAGACCGTGCTGCGCTACAACCAAAAGCTCGGGGCCCATTCGATGGACGCCATTGCGGGTTACTCGTACCAGTATTTCCGCGAAGAAGCCAACCGCGGCACCGCCAACGGCTTCCTGTCCGACGAATTCAAATGGTACAGCCTGCAGGCCGCCAGCTCCGCCACCACCCTCACTACGATGACCCAGAGCAACCTGCTGATCTCGTTTTACAGCCGTGCCAACTACAGCTACGACGACCGCTTCCTGCTGACCGCCACCATCCGGCGCGACGGCTCCAGCCGCTTCGGCCCGGCCAACAAATGGGGTACCTTCCCCTCGGGTTCCGCAGCCTGGCGGATTTCTAAAGAAGCTTTCTTTCATTCCAAGACTATATCGGACCTGAAGCTGCGCGCCTCCTACGGCGTCACCGGCAACCAGGAGATCGGCAACCTGAATTCGCTGACCACCCTGGGCGCCACCTCCACCGGCTACATGGTCGGCGGGCAGCGCATCACCACGGTGCTTCCCCAGCAGTACGCCAACCCCGACCTGAAATGGGAACAGACCGCCCAATTCAACGCCGGGGTGGACTTTGCCCTCTTCCACAACCGCCTCCGCGGTGGACTGGACTACTACATCAAGACCACTTCCGACCTGCTGCTGCGGCTGGCCGTGCCTTCGCCCACCGCCGTGAACACCCAGCTGGCCAACGTGGGCAGCGTGGAGAACCGGGGCGTGGAGCTGGAGCTGAACGGAAAGATTGTGGATCAGAAAGACTTTGGCTGGGACGCCAACCTGAACTTCAGCCGCAACCGCAACAAGGTGCTGAGCCTGTCCAACGACAAGTACCAGGGCAAGGACATCCAGATCGCCCCGCTGCAGGGCCAGGGCCTGTCGGGTGTGTACGCCCAGCTGATCACGCCCGGCCAGCCCCTGGGTGCCTTCTATGGCAAACGGTTTACCGGCATCAAGGGCGGCGTGGAGCAGTTCCTGCCCGGCGACACCATCATCGGTTCGGCCCAGCCCAATTTCACCTTCGGCCTCGGCAACACCTTCTCCTATAAGAACTGGTCGCTGGCCCTGAACTTCCGCGGTTCGGTGGGCAACGACGTGTTCAACCTGACGGGCAACAACCTGGGCTACATGAGCAACCTGCCCGGCCGCAACGTGTTCCTGTCGGCCGTGGAAAGCGGCGTGGGCCGCGACCAGCCCAAGAAATACTCTTCCCGCTGGATCGAGGACGGTTCCTACGTACGGCTGGATAACCTGACCCTGGGCTACAACGTCAACGTAAAGAACACCTTCCTGTCGAATGCCCGGATTTTCCTGACCGGCCAGAACCTGCTGCTCCTGACCCGTTACTCGGGGCTGGATCCCGAGGTGAATGCCGAAGTATCCGGAACGGGTGTGGCGCCGATGGGCATCGACTACCTCAGCTACCCCAGGGCCAAAAGCGTCAACATGGGCATCAACGTAACCTTCTAACCGATTCGTAAACACAATCAACTTTTAGAAAATGAATTCCTATATAGCAAAATTTGCCGTGGCGGCCGTTGCGGCGCTCAGCTTTGCCGGGTGCACCAAGCTGGAGGAAGAAAAATTCGGCAGCCTGTCGCCGGAAACTTATTATAAATCCGAAAAGGAAGCCCTGTCTTCGGTGGTGGGCGTATATCAATTATTGTCGCAGGTGTCGCATATCGGCGACCCCTGGCGCATCGCCGAATTCGGCACCGACGAATTCATCGTTCCGGGAAGGGCCAGCGGCGGCTGGTTCGACCAGGGCAACATCGACATCATGCTGCACCAGGTGACCCCCGCCAATGCCACCACCGGCCGGGCGTGGAAAAACATCTTCCAGGAGATCGGCACGGCCAACGCGGTGCTGGAAAGCCTCGAAAAATCGCCCAACAAGGCCAGCCTCAAAGCGGTGATCGCCGAAACCCGGGCCCTGAGGGCGTATGGCTACTTCTATGCCATGGACTTCTGGGGAAACGTGCCGCTGGTGACCGTGGCCCGCATCGACCCGGCCAACCTGCCCAAAACCACCAAAAGGGAAGACGTCTATAAATTCATCGAGTCGGAACTGCTGGCCGCAGCCGAAGACATGCCTTCCGTGACGCAGGTGAACCGCGACGCTTATTACCCCCGCTTTACCCGGGAAGCCGTGTATGCGGCCCTGGCCACCCTGTACCTGAACGCCGAAGTGTATACCGGCACGCCCCAATGGGACAAAACCCTGGCGATGTGCGAAAAGGTGATCGGCACCGGCGCCTATGCCCTGGAAAAGGCCGTGGTGGACAACTTCAAATCGACCAACGAGAAAAACTCCAAAGAGCTGATCTCCGCTTTTTCCGTGGATCCCACCAAGAATGCCGGCGGCAACCAGTTTATCCTGTACACGCAGCATGCGCTGGATAAAAAGAAATACAACCTGCCCTTTATCCCGGCCCACGGCTACAGCACCTTCCAGGAAGCCCTGGACCGCTACGAGGACCGCGACCAGCGCAAAGGCCTGATCGAATACGGTCCCCAGACCTACCTCGATGGCTCGCCCCTGAAAGACGACAAAGGCAAGCAGCTGGTGCTGGTGCCGGTGCGTGATTTGATCAGCGCCGAGGACGACGAAGGCTACAAGGTGCTGAAATACACGCCGGTCGGCGCCACCTGGAACGGGTTCAACGGCGACAACGACCTGGTGCTGATCCGCTATGCCGATATCCTGCTGATGAAGGCCGAAGCCCTGTTCCGCACCGGCAAGGCCGAAGACGCGCGGAAGCTGGTGAACCAGGTGCGCGAGCGCAGCAACGCTACGCCGCTGGCCAGCCTGACACTGAAAGACCTCGAAAACGAACGGGCCCGCGAGTTCATCTGGGAGGGCCACCGCCGCCGGGACATGATCCGTTTCGGCTCGTATTTCACCGGCACCTGGAAGTTCAAGACCACCCAGACGGAAAAATGGCGGGCTATTTATCCCATCCCTGCCGAACAGATCACTGCCAATCCCAACCTTCAGCAGAACGAAGGCTATAAATAATGGGTTTACTCATAAGTCCCGGGGCCTTTTGCAAGCAAGGCTTTCGGGACTTTTCCATTTTTGGAAAATAACATTTTGAGTTCCGCCAATAATTTTACATTCACCTTTTCAGAACAAAATATTTGCACCAGAAACGCTCATGAAAAATTACGTTGCCGCTTTCATCACACTTCTTGGCTCCGCACAGCTGAATGCCCAGTCCACTGCCGGTATCACCGGCAAGCCGGATACGTCGTATTCCAATTACAGCGCATATACAAAAACGCTGAAGTCGCATCCCAACATATCCCTGGTGCCGGAATATAAATCGCCGGCGGTGGCGGAAAAGCGGGCGATCGCCTACTGCAAAGCCGGCGACCGCAACCTGCTGATCGATGCTTTTTACCCCGCCGGGGCACAAACGAAAAGCAAGGTCACGGCCTCCGCTGCCCGCCCGGCTGTGGTGATCATTCACGGCGGCGGCTGGCGTTCGGGCAACCGCACCCAGCACTATCCTTTGGCGCAGCGCCTTGCCGCCCTGGGGTATGTCTGCTTTACCCCCGAGTACCGCCTGTCGACCGAAGCCCTGTACCCGGCGGCGGTGGACGACCTGAAATCCGCGATCCGGTGGGTGAAGGCCCATTCGAAAGAATATGGAGTGGATACCAGCCGGGTGGCCGTCCTCGGCTTTTCGGCAGGAGGGGAGCTGGCCGCCTTCCTGGGCACCACCGGCGGCATGCCCCGCTTTGAAGGCGGGGGCTGCGAAAAAGACCACAGCACCACCGTCCAGGCCATTGTGGACCTCGACGGCACCCTTTCCTTTGTGCACCCCGAAACCGGCGAAGGCGACGACAGCAAGTCCACTTCGGCGGGTACGTACTGGTTTGGCTACAGCAAAAAAGACAATCCCGATCTTTGGAAAGACGCCTCGCCGCTGACCCATGCCGGCCCGAACACGCCGCCCACGCTCTTTATCAACAGCTCGGTGGCCCGGATGCATGCCGGCCGCGAAGATTACCGGGCCCTGCTCGACCGCCACGGCATTTATTCCGAAGTGCGCTCCTTCGACGAGGCGCCGCATTCCTTTCCGCTGTTCCACCCCTGGTTCGAACCGATGGTGAAGTATACCGATGATTTTTTGAAAAAGGTGTTGAAAAAGTAACCGCATAAAAAAACCGCTCCCATCCCGGAAGCGGTTTTTTTCTTTGCGATGCGCTTATTTGACTTCAACGGTCTTGCTGATTTTTTGAGCACCTTCTTTTTTGGGGATGCTCAGGCACAGCATACCATCGGCATACCTGGCTGTGATTCCCTCGGCATTTACGGTCTCGTCGAGTTGGAAGCTGCGGCTGAAAGATTGCATGCCGTATTCCCGGCGCAGCCAGCCTTCCTCCTTGTTCTCCTCTTTCTCTTCCGCTCTGTGTTCAAAAGATACGGTCAGCATTTTGTTGTCCACGCTGATGTTGAAGTCTTCCTTGCGAAGACCCGGGGCCACGAGTTGCATTTCATAGGTAGTAGCGGTTTCGCGGAGATTGACCGGCACCCGTTGGGTATGGGTCAGCCCGCGGAAGCCCCAGTTGTCGTCATCAAAGAAGCGGTTCAGGCTGTTTTGGAAAACGTTATCAACTAAACCGTTAAAAGTCATGGGCGCATTACCGGCATTTCTTTTAAGGATGTTAGCCATAGGTCCTCCTTTTTTTAAGAACTACTTTATCCCTGCAAAGGGAGTGCTAAATCCTACGGATGAGGAAAAACTGTCAGCGAAAACGGAAAAGCAGGCAGCAGGAGGGCCCCTAATTTCGGCGGCTTTTTGATGAGCTTTGAAATAAAAGTGACAATCCGTCGTTACATCTTTACCCTGAAGGAAAAACGGCAAAGGCCGTTAGCGCCCTTCGATGATTGCCCGGGATTGCCCCTTTGTTGTCAGGTGAAGTGGTCCCGGCAGGAGTGTTTATTCCCGTGCGCTCTTTACCTGGAATTTATTGTTGCCTTATACGGAATCATATGAAAGGAGTTTTTTATTTTTTGGTAGTATGCCTTTGCATTTCCTGTAACGACCAGCCGTTGAATGAAAAAAACGTAGCCAATGAAAAATGGATAAAAAATAATTTTCCGTTGGCGGAGGAAAGCGCCAACTTCAAGGACACCACGCATTTACGCGTGCGGATCTCGTCGAAAAAAGGTATGCTGGGCTTCCTCAAACCGTCGAATCTCGACCCCAACGGCGCTTTTGGCAAGCTGATTGCTATTCTGAGCCGGTTTTACGCCACGCCGCACAACCCGAAGACGAAAACCACCTACGCCTTTTTCAACGGCGATGCGGGGGGCAAGATCACCGAAACGGTCACCGACCCCGGGGCCCTGTTCGTTCCTGCCCATTATACAGCGGTGCAGGACAACCTGAACTTCCAGTTCCGGGCCATTACGGACGAGATCAACAAGGGCAAGGCCAGCGATAAAACCTTCCATATCCTCCTGTGCGACGGCGAAACCACGATTCGGCGGTACAAGAATTACAATACCACCGAGTTCAGCCAGATCCAGGATGCCGTGAAGGACCTGCTCAGCAAACAGCCCGGCGTTTGCATCGGCGTCATCAGCCTGCTGGCCAACTTCGACGGTCCCTACAATTACGAGATCGACGCAGTGAAGAACGTCACCTGCAAGCGCTACCTGTATGCGTTCTGTTTCTTTGACAAAGCCTTTATTCCCGAATTCCAGCGGTTCGCCGAAGAGGCCGCCAGCCTGCAGGGCCGCGCCTTCCTCTTCAACCCGAAGGTGCCCGCGGCGCTGGTGAGCACCGGCTACCGGGTAGTGCCCAAAAAGCTGGGCGCCACCAACAAATCGGCCCACGACTATTTCGCGGCCTATTCGTTTTTGCGCAACACGCCCGACAGCATCGTGGCGCAGAACACCATCAGCCATTTCAAAGGCATCAGCCTGCCGGCCCTGGAGTACACCGTGTACTACCACAAGCCGCAAAAGGATTTTAAGGTAGCCCAGGAAGGTAAAAAGGAAGGAAGCGGTGTCTGCACGGTAGATAATGCCCGCAGCTCCTTCGCCGCGGCCCTGGCCCTGCCCAAGGATAAGATCAAACCGGGCGTTTACCGCCTGGAAACGGCGCCGAACTACAATGCCCCGGTCAACAAGATCACGGGCTTTGACATCGAAAGCCAGAATATCGACGACAATACGTTAAACGAGGTAACGGCGGTAAAGTCCGACGGTATCCTGAAAACGGAAGGACTGAAGGACCTGTACGAAGTGATCATCAAAGCGATGGTCGACATCGAGCAGCCGCCTTTTTACAACAACTACCTAACTATCAATAAAGAATAACACCCCATGGAGAAGTTTTATTTTTTCGTGCCGTTCTCGGGCAACGACGAGCTCTGGATCCAGTTCCTCTCGCCGCTTATTTTTATCTGCCTGATCATCGGGCTGGCCGCCGCCGCCCTGTTCGTTTTTACCCGCACCCGCGAACCCAACTCGCAGGTGCAGAACCGCTACTGGTGGCTGGTGTACGCCTTTGCCCTGGTGGGCACCATCATTTCGGTCTGGGTGCTGAAAAATAAGATCGAGGCGCATGCCGAGCTGCCGGACGGCGACAGCTTTGCCTTCGAGCTGGGCGGCGTGCTGCCCGCCCTCTTCGGATCGTTTGTGTACGTGCTGGTATTTTATTACCTCTTTACCAATATCCTGCGCCGCACCCCCGGCAACCCGAAAAAATACTTTCCCACGTTCGTGTTTCCCCAACCCAAAAAATTAAACCACAGATAATGAAGAAGCCCTTAGTCCTCTTTCTCATCGGCGGCAGCGGCGCCAGGTTTCTCCGTTCCCTGCTGTTCCAGCTGGCGGCCGGCCTGCAGCTTGCCGACACCGGCGACATCCGCCTGGTGCTCATCGACACCGACGAAGCCAACGGCAATTACGAATCGGCCCTGCGCCTGCTGCGCCAGTACCAGCGCATCCGCACCCGCATCGAAGAAAACAGCGAGGCCTTCCGCGGCAAGGACAAATCGGCCCTCTTTCACCACCCGGTTTACCTCCACGACGAAAAGCACGTGTTCCTCTCACCCCTGGACGTGCAAAAGCGCAGCCTGGGCAACATCATCGACTACATCAACCTCACGGCGGAACAAAAGGATTTCGTGAACCTGATGCTCACCCGCGACGAGCTGGGCGAGGACCTTTCCATCGGCTTCCAGGGACGGCCCAACATGGGCACCATCGGCCTCGAAGCCATTGAAGGCGTCATCCAGGAGTCCACCAAGCTGCGCAACCTGCTGGGCGAGAGCCCCGACCTGGAGGCCGAAGGCCTGCAGGAGGCCCGCTTCTTTACCGTTTCTTCGATGTTCGGCGGCATGGGCTCCAGCGGCATGCCCATGATCGTGAACAAATTCAAAAAGAAAGCCTACAACAATATTCCCATCGGCGCCCTGGGCTACATGCACTATTTCAAGATCAACGAGGGAAAAGGCAACAACGACAGCAAATACTTTCCCCAGCGCACCAACCTGGCCTACGACCATTACAAGACCGACTTTTCCGACAAGATCAACCTGCTCTACACCATCGGCAAACCTTTCGAGGGCGAGGCCGGCGTGTCCTATGCCCCCGGCAAAAAGGAGCAGAAGAACCAGGCCCACCTGGTGGAATTCTTTTCGGTAACGGCGCTGCAGCATTTCTGCAAACATGCCCCCACCTCGCCTTCGCCCCGCGACCTGAAGGCCCATGCCCTGCACCTCAAAGGCGACATGCAGGCCACCAGCGCCGGGGAGGAGTACGCCGCCCAGTTCGAAAACTACATCCGCCTGGTGCTGATCGCCAAATACTTTACCGAGCGGTTTTTAAAGCAGTACAACACCGAGGAAATGAAGAACATCCACTGGGTGAGGTACGCCAACTTCGACCAGTTCCAGACCGACGAAAAGGAGCTGCTGCAGTCGTTCTTTACGGAGCTGCTGGCCTACGATTCCGAAGAGCTGTACAACTACAGCGGCCTGCGCCTCGTGGATTCGCGCAAATTCCCCACGACCATATCGGCCGTGGTGCCGCACAAGAGCTACCGCGAGCACAAGACCGGCATATTCTCCAAGCGGCGGTACGACAACTACAAAGAAATCGACGTGGACGCCATCACCGACAAGGACGTAGCATCCAAGAACCATATCCCGCGGCTGCTGGCCACTTTGGACAAATCCTTTACTTCCCTTTACAACAACATCTATAAATAACGGTATTATGTCAAGCGATGCATTGAAAAGCCTGCTGCCCGAAGAATACGCCCGCGAGATCCGGAGCACCGAGCTCGGGTGGCAGAAATATACCATGACCAACGTTTCGGTAGAACTGGACGAGAACGACCGCATCGACGAAGTCAGCGCCCTGCCCACCCCCTGGGCCCGCATGCAGTTCGTGGAAATGGCCTTTTCCAAATGGAAGGGCGACGCCGCCCTGGAAAAGACCCTGACGGCCGAAGAAAAACGGATCATCAACTACACCTTCGACCTGCTGGAGCTGCTGTTCTACCAAAACTTTTACAGCAAGGAGCTCGAGTTCAGCGAAGTGCCGCAGTTCAGCGCCGACAACATCTTCGCCCGGGCTACCCGCACCTTTTTCGACTACGAGCTGCCCACCCTCATCAAGGTTAAGGAAGCCGGGGCGCCCTCCAGCCTCCTGGGCTCCACCTCGCCCTATACGCTGGTGTACCCGGCCTACCACTATATTTCCCAGAGCTTTCCCATGGGGGAGACCCGCAGCCTGTTCGACCGCAACGCCAAAGACATTTTCCTGAAAGGCAGCCGCCCCGAAAAGTTCCTGGCGTACCTGAAATTCTTGGCGCAGCAGCTGCCCGGCGACAAAAAGCACCCCACCCAGCACTTCAAGACTGCCCTGCTCAACGCCACCAGCGACCTGCAGGCCCTGGGCGAGGACGACCTGGAAGCGCTGGAGCTGGACCCACAGGCCCGGGCGTATTCGTCCGACGACGAGGACAGCCGCCACGACAACCTGCGGGCGAAGTTCACCGCCGGCCAGCCCGCCTTCGAGTTGCGCAAGCTGAAAGCCCGCCACAGCCTGCAGTCGCCCTATTTCTACTCGGGCAACCGCGTGGTGATCGGCGGCTTCAACAAGGGAGGGGAGAACTATGTTTCGGGCTTCCCGCTCAAACTCAAAACGGCCTACAACGACGTTTTTTCCCACAGCCGCAGCGTGCTGCCCAATACCATCATCAAGCAGCAGTGGGTGCACGAAGGCGACTTCTTCACCCCGCGGCTGCTGCAGATGCCCTACGAGCTCAATGCCGACGCCTTCTACCTGGGCGTCATCGAGCAGACCCACAACCAGCATTTCGCCGTGCCGCTGGCGAACCTTTATTTCGAGAACGACCAGCACTGGGACGAAAACCAGCACCCGAAGTTCGAGACCAACCTGTCGGTGAAAGACGAGTTCGGAAAATACCGGGCGGAAGTGGAGGTGCAGCTGCAGGCACGTGAAAAGCCGATCCGCCTCTCCCGCCTCTACGAGCCCCGGGACGTGATCAAGGACCTGGTGGATGCCGCCTGGGCCGTGAAGGTGTTCCCCAACTTTTACATTTCCAACCTGTCGGAAGGGGGCTATAAGGACAGCATCGGCGACCTGCCGTATTTCGTGAGCCTGTTCGACGAAACCGGCAACCCCAACTTCCCCGTCCGCAGCGGCCTGCGCTTTTTTGGAAAAGGCAACCAGGAGGTGAAACCAGAAGAAGCCGACCAGCAGCTGCGCAAGAAAAAATTGTACAGCAACGCCCTCGACGCCCTGCGCAACTACCGCCTGGGCGGGCCTTTCCGCCGCATCGAGGTGTCGTTCGAGCTGGGCGCCCAGAAAGAACCCTTCGTCTTCAGCCTCGTGCCCAAATTCGTGGGCAAGGTGTACAACTACAACAAGGATACGGGCGTGCGCATCGGCATGGACTTCGGCACCACCAACACCGTGGTGGCCTACAAGTTCACCGGCGCCAACAACCCCATCGAGATCGCCGACTTCAAAACGCTGGGCGAGCTGACGTCCTTCCCCGCCGGCACCCGCATCAAGGAGCTGAACGAGGGCTACCACGACGTGTTCTCGCGCTACTTCTTCGAGCCCCAGGGGTACCGCAACCCGATCTTCCGCAGCGTCATCAGCTATTCGAAGGGCACCAGCAGCTTCCGCGACTGGGTGAACTTCAATCCCTACCTGCACCCCGAGATCCCGTACCCCGAGGAAACGCCCAACGAGGTGCGCACCGAGTTCAAGTGGGACATCAACAACGAAGCCTTCCGGGCCCAGGCCTTCGAATGGGTATCGCACTTCATCACCTCCAACCTGCTGCTGTTGAAATACCTGCTGCTGGAGAAGGAGGAAAACATGAACCTGAACAACATCAAGCTGATCTGGTTCTACCCCCTGGCCTTCGACAAGGTGCAGCTGCAGAACATCCGGAAAATCTGGAACGACCAGAGTTTGCAGGTGTTTCCCACGCTGCGCAACAACATTTTCGACCTCGACGAATCGATCGCACCCTTTATCAATTCGCTCTATTATTCCAGCAGCAACACCAACAAGATCCTCAATATCGACATCGGGGGCGGTACCACCGACATCTGTTTGATGAAAGGCACCACCCCCCAGCTGAAGCTGTCGCTGCCTATTGCCGGCCGCAACATCCTGGGCGACCTGTACAACCAGGTGAACAACCCGCTTTACCACAACAGGAAAGTATGGGCGCTCGAGGAGCCGGAAGTGGACCCCGCGGACAAGAAACGTAAAAAGCAGAACAGCCACGAGTTCTTCATCAAGCAGGACCAGCGCAAGAAGAACGACATCATCCGGGCCTGCGCCCCCGTGATCTGCTTCTTCGGATTCAGCATCCTCAAATACGTGAAGCTGGTGCTCGACCTGAACCGCGATGCGGCAGGGGAGAAGAAGGAGGATATCTACCCCGACATCATCCAGTTCTCGGGCAACGGCTCCAAGATGTTCGAGCAGATCATGTCGAACGAAACGCAGTACCATTTTTCGCTCAAGGCCAAGCGGCATACCTTCAACAAGTTTGTGCGCCTGATCTTCGGCAAGGACATTTCCATCGAGTTTTCCGAAAGCCTGAAGGAAGATACCGTAAAAGGCGGCGTCCGGTTCCTGGACGATCCCCAGCATGCCCACGAGCTGTCGGCCGACAACACCTCGGTGCAGAAGGAGATCATTGGCGAGAACATCAACGAGCTGCCTTACGACAGCCTGGTGGGCAATATCCGGGGCGAGTCGACCATTTCCATCAATACCGAGAAGGGCAGCTACCTGCTCAGCGAGTTCCTGGTGGAATTCCACAACATGGTCAAAAGCGACCCGCAGATGTTCCAGCTGCTCTTTCACAGCACCTCGGAGGTGGAGATCTACAAGATGGAAAAGTACCTGCGGCGCCAGATCGAGGACAAGGACTACATCAAGCTGCAGAATTTCATTGCCGGCGGCATGAAGGAATCGGGCGTTCAAATGCGCCAGCTGCAGGCCTCGCTGCTGATGTACGAACTCCAGGGCATCATCAATGAAATGACCCGGGAGGCCTAAGGAGCAAGTACGAGGTACGAGGTTAGAAGTACGAAGTAAGGAAAGAAACCTTTATACTTCTCAACCGTTTTTATTAGCTTGGCGTACCAGATCCCAAACGGTGATCTGGTACGCCTTACCATTAAATAACCGTTCTATTAGAAAATTTTTACCAAGAAACCATTTAACCTGATACACTTCTGATGGGTAGTCCGGATCTGCATTTTCTTCTATTAGGCATCGTTATCCTCCTGCAAATCATTTTCCTGGGGCGCACCATTGCCATGGGCAATAAAATAAAAAACATCTTTTCGGCTTCCGAAAGTCCCTACGAGGTCACCGAGAACGAAGGGCGTCATTACATCCATTCCAAAAGCAAGTCGGGCGATCTTTCCCGCATCAACGACGAGATCAACCGCTATTTAAGCAGCCACTACTTCAACAACAAAACACCCGACATCTCCCAAATATTTTTGATGATCAAGGACCGCAGCCGGGTGCACGACAGCCTGGCCGGCTTCTTTGCCACCATCCCCATCCTGATTGGCCTGGCGGGTACGGTACTGGGACTGTTCTTTGCCTTTTTCAATTTTCAATCCACCGATACGGCCGAAGCGGCGGATTTTTTGAACATCATTTCCAAAAGTTCGTCCATCGCCTTTATCGGCACCCTTTCGGGAATCACCTGCACCATTATCGGCAACTACTACAACAACCACTGCAAGATGGAACGGGACATCAGCATGAACCTGTTCCTGTCCTTCCTCAATACGCACCTCTCGCCCCTGCTGCCTACCCTGAAGGACGAGACCGTGGCGCTGGTAGCCACCTCGCTGCACCACTTCAGCCAGGATTATTTCCACCAGTTCGAGAACTATACCAGCGAGTTCCGCCAGATCAACCAGCAGATCAGCCTGCTGTACCACAACGGCCTGAAGGACATCATCGAACGCAACAGCCAGAACCTCGAAAAGCTGAACCTCTATATCGACAAGCTGGAAAGCCTCAACGAAATTTCAAAGGGCATCACCTTCCAGCCCGCCCTGGTGTCCGAATTTTCCACGGCCGCGTCCCGGCTGGTACAATCCCTCGACGACTCCGCCGCCCACCACCGCGAGAACGTCCGCTTCCTGGAAGACCTCTTAACCGCCTACCGCAAGCTCGAAGAACGGGCCCACAACAACATCATCGACCTTACGGCCGACAAGCAGGTATTTGCCGACTATGGCCTGGCCATCCGCCGCTTCATCGAAACGGGCGAGCAGCGCATGAACGCCTTTTCGGCCATCAGCGCCTCCTTCGACGAGGAGCTGAAAACTATGGGCACCGAGTACGTCCATACCGTAGGCGTCGTGAAAAAGGAGCTGGTGGAACAGGTGGAACGCACCTTCGACACCGAGGGCTACCGCGACTTCGCCCGCCAGATCCAGATCATCCAGGCCTCGGTGGAAAAGGAATCGGAAAACATCCGCCAGCTGGCCACCGCCTTTGCGCAACTCAACGACAAGGTATCCCACCAGCTGATTCCTGCCTTTTCCAAAACTTCCGATTCCCTCAACACCATGAACGTATTCCTCCGGAACGACCTGCCCCGGGCCCTGGAAAATACCATCGAAGCCAATAAACGCATGGTACAGGAAACCAGCCGGCAGCTCCTGACCGAACCGCGCTCCTGGGGCCAGTGGTCCTTCCAGCTGGTGCAACGTCTTTTTAAAGGGAAGAAGAAAGGGGAGGGCCGCTGATGGACGAGCAGAACAACGACTACTTCTGGCCCTCCTACGTGGATTTCATGATGGTGCTGTTCTTCATCGCCCTCGGCCTGGGCGGCTACATGTTCCTGGAGTACAACAACAAAATAAAAGCGGGCAGGAAGTACGAAACCCTCGTAAAGGAAGTGATCCGCATCAACGAATCCCTCAAAAATGAATTCGAGCGCAACCACCTGCAGATCGACTTTTCGAACAAGGAAAAAATAAAGCTCAAAGGGGATTTTTACTTCGAAACGGCTTCTTACGAATTGAAGTCGGACGAAGCGGTCCGGAATATCCGGGCCATCGGCCGCAGCTTCAAGAAAGTGCTGGACGCGGATTCCAACTTTGCCAAGTACTCCATCCTGGTGGAGGGCCATACCGACGACGTGGCCGATGACGACTACAACAACATCCTCAGCTACAACCGGGCCCTCTGCATCACCCGCATCTGGTCGGAAGGCTACGGCTTCCAACTGCCCCGGTACGACATCATCGCCTCGGGCTTCGGCGAGCGCAAGCCGGTAGCCGACAACATCACCCCCGCCCACCGGGCCCTCAACCGCCGCATCGAGATTTCCATTATTCCAAAGCTGAGCGAATTTACCAAAAGGCTGCAGGATTAGCCTCACCCCCGGCCCCGCTCCATCTGGAGAGGGGTGCCCAAACTACAGTCTTTTCCTATTGTTTTGAGACCATTATTTTCCTTAAATGAAACAGCCTTTTCAAATTTGAAAAGGCTGTTTCATTTAATTATTCCCATTGTTCCCACCAATAGGAATAGCCTCTGATTTGGGCAACCCTCTCCAGATGGAGAACCTGTCCCGCCTTAGCGGGAGGGGCCGGGGGTGAGGCTAATAATTCGTCGTGCGGTCTTCGGGCACGTCGGACCGCTGGTCGCGGTCAATGAACCACTGGAAGGAGAGGGGACCGTTGCCGGCCACCAGGAAGTAGCACAGCAGCAGCAGGACTACGATGGAAAGGATCAGCTCGCCATAGGGCCGCATCACATCCGGGGAGCTGTTGATGAAAAAGACGGCGCCCAGCAGGATGGGAATCTGGATGAGGCAGGCGAAACGGGTCAGCATGCCCAGGATCAGCAGCACACCCCCGCCGATATGGGCAAATACGATCAGGTGGGTGATCATCCACAGGCTGAACGAATCAAAGGAGGTCCGGTCGGTGATCATGCCCTGCAATACACTCATGTTTTGAAGGAACTGGATCCCTTTTATGCACAGAAAGATGCCCAGGGCGATCCGTACAAAATCCATCCAGAGCGGGTGGTGGGTGTCGCCCCAGTGTTCGACGCGATGAATAAGGTCCATAGATTTCGGTTTAGAGGTGAAAAAAATGATCCACCTACTAATATACTCATATTATTTGGAGCAATTTGCTGCTGAGTACCAACCTATTGCAGGCTATCCCCCGCCCGGGCAGGGGGGGCAGCGGCAAAAACAGTAAAATAATCCAGCATTTCAGTAAATCCGTACATTGTCATGGACGTGCGGGTCTTCTAATTTTATCCTGTGCCGGTTGACCCGAAGCGGGCCCGGCGACTGCTCCTATTTTCTAACGATTTTAATTAACGATTTGCGTATGAAGCAATTGTTGCTTGCCGTAGGCGCAGCACTGATCGTGTCTGTCCCTGTGATCGCCTCGCCCCATGCTGCCCATAACCCCCTGGGCCTCCACCATTTTTTCCAGGCCAATCCCGTTACCGGTACCGTTACCAACGACAAGGGCGAACCCCTGTCCGGCGTGACCGTGCAGGTAAAAGGCACTTCGAAAAGCACCGTCACCGGCCCCGACGGCTCGTTCCGCCTCGACGCCCCCGCCAATGCCACCCTGGTCTTTTCCTATGTAGGCATGGACGAACAGGAGCTCCGCCTTTCCGGCCAGCCGTCGGTGCAGGTACGCCTGAAAGAAGCCGCCAACACCCTGACGGACGTGGTGGTGGTAGGCTACGGCACCCAGAAGAAAGCCAACCTGACCGGGTCGGTAGCCACCGTAACGGGCAAAACCCTGACCGAACGGCCGGCGCCCAATGCCGCCAACCTGCTCCAGGGTCGCGTAACGGGCCTGCAGGTAACGCAGCCCTCCGCCGAACCCGGCCGCGACAACCCCAACTTCCTTATCCGCGGAAGGTCCACCTTCGGCGGCAGCACCTCCCCCCTGGTGCTGATCGACGGGGTGACCGGGTCCTTTAACAACCTCTCGCCCGATGATATCGAGAACATCACCGTGCTCAAAGACGCCGCCTCGGCCTCTATTTACGGGGCCCGCGCCGCCAACGGCGTGATCCTGGTGACCACCAAGAGAGGAAGAAAAGGAAAGGCCACCGTCAGCTACCGCGTGAACGTGGCCCGCCACCTGCCGACGGCCCTGCCCGACCTGATCACCAATTCGGCCGAGTACATGGAAATGTACAACAAGGCCGCCATCCGCCAGGGCCTGTCCTTCAAGTACGACTCGGCCGAGATCGCCCGGTACAAGAACGCTACCGACCGCAACGCCTTTCCCAACTTCGACAACGTCGATTATTACATCAACCCGGCCACGGTCACCAACCACAGCCTGTCGGTTTCGGGCGGCAACGAGAAGAATACCTACAACATTTCGCTGGGCTACCTCGACCAGAACGCCATGATCAAAGGCTATAAGTTCAAGCGCTACAATGCCCTGCTGAACTACACCAGCGAGATCAGCAAGGCCATAAAGGTGGGCACCATCATGAACCTGACCTACAAGGACCGGCAGGAGCCGCCCTTCACCGGCGAAGGCATGGCGCTGTCCATTTATGCCGCCGGCCCCCTGTACGGGCCCTTCCTGCCCGACGGCAGCGGCCGCATTGCCTCCCGTGCTTACCAGAACGAAGGCCGCAACCGCAACCCGCAGGAATACTACGCCATGGGCTGGCAGAATACCAAGGAGTACAACATCAACAGCCAGGCATTCCTGGACGTAACGCCCCTGAAAGGGCTGACCTGGTCGTCGAAAGTAGCCCTGAACTACGTGGACGAGTACTATAAAATGTACCAGCACCCCTACGAGGCCTTCCTGTTCCGAGAGAAAGACGCCAACGGCAATTACATTGCTTCCTCCTTCGGCCCGGATGTGCTGGGGGTGACGGAACAATATTCCAAAGTGCTCCAGCCGACCGTTTACTCCACGCTGACCTACGATACCAGGTTAGGGCAGGATCATAACCTGCGGGTACTGGCCGGCTACGAGCAACTGTTCAACAGGCAGCAGAACCTCCGGGCCCGCAGGGCCAATACCGTGGCGCCCGTGCTGGAGGACCTGAGAGCGTATACCAACGACAACCTGCAGTCGCTGTATTTTACCCATCCCCGCCTGCCGTCGCTGTCCGATCCCTCCGAATGGGCCATGCAGTCGCTCTTCGGACGCATCAACTACGATTATAAAGGCAAGTACCTGGTGGAAGCCAACATCCGCCGCGACGGCACGTCCAAGGTGTCGCCGGGTTACCGCTGGGGCACCTTCCCCTCGGTGTCGACCGGCTGGGTAATCTCGCAGGAGGACTTTTTCCGCGACCGTTTGGACTGGGTGTCCCAGATGAAGCTCCGCGCCTCGTACGGCACCCTGGGCAACCAGGACGTGGGCACCTACCTGTACCAGGACAACCTGTCCCTGAACGTCGCCTATCCCTTTACCTATTCGGGCACCAGCGTATCGCAGGGCGCCGTGCTGAGCACTTTCCGCGACCAGAGCATTAAATGGGAATCCTCAAGGGTGCTGGATTTCGGCTTCGACCTGAACGTGCGCAACGGCCTGCTGGGCGTCACCTTCGACTGGTACCGCCGCAATGCCTACGACATCCTGGCCTCCCAGCTCATCCCGTCCAGCCTGGGCCTGAATGCACCCACCTTCAACCTGGGCAAATCGCGCAGCCAGGGCATCGAGCTGGAACTGTCGCACCAGAATACCATCGGCAAAGTAAGCTATGGCGTCAACGGGCAGTTCTCCACTGCCAAAAACAAGATCACCCAGATCAGCGTACCCTCCAAAGGCAGCTCCATCCGCGACGTGGGTTACCCCATCGACGCCCACTACCTGTATGTGTGGGACGGCATCTTCCAGGTGGAAGACATCGGCAACCCCAATGTGCCCGTACATAACGACAACAAGACCCCCAAACCCGGCGACCTGAAAATGAAGGATGTCTCCGGTCCTAACGGCAAGCCCGACGGTGTCATCGACGGCAACGACCGCGTGGTGGTCAAAGGCGCTTATCCCGATTACATCTATTCGTTCGGCCTCAACGCCGGCTATAAAGGCTTTAACCTGACGGCCTTCTTCCAGGGCGTACAGGGCCAGAAAAACCGGGTAACCGGCTGGGGCGTCGAGCCCTTCAACCAGGGATCCGCCCCCACCACCAAATGGCGGAATGCCTGGACGCCGGAAAACCGCTCCAACACCCTGCCGGCTATGTATACCACCGGCTATGCAGCGGCCAACGCTTATTACGGCTCTACCTACTTCCTGCAGGATGCGTCGTACCTGCGCCTGAAAAACGTCATGCTGTCGTACAACTTTCCCCAGTCGGTCTATTCCCGCCTGAAGGCCACCGGCCTGAGCGTGTACGTTTCCGCCGACAACGTGTTCACCATAACCGATTACGAAGGCGGCGATCCCGAACGCGGCAGCACTACCGGCAACTTTGCCCAGTACCCGCAAGCCCGCATCCTGAACGCCGGATTAAATGTTAAGTTTTAAATGCTACCAACCATGACCATTAAACATAAACTGATCACAGGAGTGTCCGCCTTTATGCTGCTGGCAGCGGCCTCCTGCAAAAAAGATTTTTTGGACAGAAACCCCTTGACCAGCGTCTCCACCCAGGTATTCTGGGCCTCGGAAACCGATGTGAAATCCGCCCTGGCAGGGGTCTATTCCCGCCTGCAGCAAAACTTCCTCGGTTACGAACGGGTGTACCTGGACGGGCTGACCGACAACGCCATACTGGAGCCCAACGGCAACCAGGCCAACCTGAACACCATGTCCATCGGCACCATCTCGGCCACGCTGTCCGGCGCCATCCCCAATATGTACGCAACGCCCTACCGGGCAATTTCCTCCTGCAACTTCTTCCTGGACAACGTGGACAAAGCCCCGGTGGCGGCGGATAAGCTGACCGGCTATAAAGCCCAGGTTCGCTTCATCCGGGCCCTCTCGTATTTCGACCTGGTGCAGACCTTCGGCGGCGTAGTGGTGTATAAGAGCTTTCCCAAAACCCTGGAGGAATCCAGGATCGCCAAAAGCTCCAAAGAAGAGGTGTATGCGTTTATCGAAGAAGACCTGGATTATGCCATTGCCAATCTGCCGGACACCAAATACTCCGGCAACGCGGTAAAAGCCAGCGCCCAGGCGCTGAAGGCCCGGGTGCTGCTCACGGAGCAGAAGTGGAGCGAAGCCCTCGCCCTGCTGGATGCGCTCCTTAAGAACAACGGGAACAAATTCGCCCTGTCGAACAATTTTTCCGAATTGTTCCGCACCGCCGGCCAGGCCAAGGCGGCCGTGAACGCCGAGATCCTCTTTTCCACCCAGTACCTGGCGCCGTCCAGCCTGCAGCGTACCAGCCCGCAGGCCGCCGGCATGAACATCGAGCTGGGCTGGTGGGCCATGATGCAGCCCCTGGCCGACCTGGCCAACGACTACGAAATGACCGACGGCAAGCCGGCTTCCGAGTCGCCCCTGTACAGTGCCGCCAACCCCTATGCCAACCGCGATCCGCGCCTGGACCTGACCATGCGCCTGCCCGGGGAAGTATGGAAGAACCCCGCCACCGGGGTGGACTACACCGGCAGCTATAACACCAATACCGGCTTCCTGATGGAAAAATACGTGGACCTCTCCCAGGCGCCTTTTTCCAATACCACCGCCAACGCCACCGACCAGGACTACATCCACCTGCGCTGGGCCGACGTGCTGCTGATGTATGCCGAAGCAAAGAACGAAGTGAGCGGCCCGGACGCCTCCGTTTATGATGCCATCGACCAGGTACGCCAGCGCCCCGGCATCAACATGCCCAAGGTGGACCAGGCCCGGTACAATACGAAGGAAAAGCTGCGGGATTATATCCGCCACGAAAGGAGAGTGGAGTTTGCCCTGGAAGGCCAGCGCTACAACGACCTCAAACGCTGGCGCATCGCCCACATCAAGCTGCCCACCATAACCACCCCGGCAAACAAGAAGCTGGTGTTCACCGAGAAAGACTACGTGCTGCCCTTCCCGCAATCCGAACTCGATGCCAATCCGCAGTTGAAGCAGAATTAGCATGGCATGGAATAGGGATTAGTGAATTCGTTAATTGGTTCATTGGGAATCAGGAAGGCCTGTTCCCTAAGTGAAAAGCAAAACAGAACTCCAAAGCAAACAGGTGAACAGGTGAACGTAACGCTTAAACCCGTAAACTTGCACACTTGTAAAATCAGAAAATGTCTAAAATCGTTTTAAATGGAATTACCTGGGGCCACAGCCGCGGCATTACGCCGCTGCTGGCGGCCGCCCAGCGTTTTAATGAGCTCCATCCCGAAGTGGAGATCCAATGGAAGAAAAGGTCGCTGCAGGAATTTGCCGACTTTCCCATTGAAAAGCTGACCGAACACTACGACCTGCTGATCATCGACCACCCCTGGGTGGGCTGCGCCGCCGCCACCCGCTGCGTGCTGCCCCTGGACAAATACCTGTCGGAAGACTACCTCAGCGACCAGCACCAGCATTCGGTAGGCGAATCGCATATCAGCTACAACTACGGCGGCCACCAGTGGGCCCTAGCCATCGACGCGGCCACCCCCGTGGCTTCGTACCGGCCCGACCTGCTGCAGAAGGCCGGCGTGCCCGTTCCCCAAACCTGGAACGAGGTGCTCGAGCTGGCAGCCAAAGGCAAGGTAGCCGTACCGGCGATCCCTATTGACCTGCTGATGAACTTTTATACCTTCTGCATCGCGGCAGGGCAGGAGCCCTTCCAGTCGCCCACTGAAGTGATCGACCGCGCTACCGGGGTCAAAGCTCTCGAAACCATGTACGAACTCTGGTCGAAAGTCGACCGCTCCATGTTTGGCTACAACCCCATTGCCGTAGCGGAAGTGATGTCGAAATCGGACGACTACTGGTACTGCCCCTTTGCGTATGGTTATTCCAACTATTCGCGCCGCGGCTATGCCCGCAACCTGCTGCTGTATACCGACGTGGTATCCATTGGCGACGCGGGCCGCCTGCGCACCACTATCGGCGGCACCGGCCTGGCCGTATCGGCCTTCAGCCGTCACCCCGAGCTGGCGGTGCAGTTTTCCGAAATGGTGGTGTCCGGACCGTTCCAGTCGTCGGTGTACGTGGAGCATGGCGGCCAGCCGGGCCATCGCCTGGCCTGGACCGACGAGCAGGCCAACGTCCTGACCAACGATTATTTCCAAAAAACCCTTCCGGCCCTGGACCGCGGCTACATGCGTCCCCGCTACAATGGGTACCTGCACTTCCAGGACCATGCCGGCGACCCGGTACAGGAATACCTGATGAACGGCGGCAACCCCGAAAAGGTGCTGGACAAGATCAATGAGCTTTACCGCAACAGCCAGAAATAACGGCGCAGCCCGCTTCCTCCTCTTGCGGGGAGGAAGTGGGCTGCCCTAACGTAATGTTAAATGCAGGTCTGCAGTAAAAACCTTTAATGAAATTGCGACTTGTGGCTCTTCAATACCTACTTGCAAACATTGTCATATGGAACTACTAACAGGTGTGCTCTTCCATGCTGCCGGCGCTTCTTATGCCGCTTTGTGCTATACTCCCCAGAAAAAAGTAACCCGCTGGTCGTGGCAGACCTTCTGGCTGGCCCAGGCCCTTATTTGCTGGCTGGTGCTGCCGTTGCTGGTGGCCTGGTTCACGATTCCGCAGCTGGGCGAAGTGCTCCGGGAAGCACCCAAGGATGCCATGTGGAAGACCTTTATCCTGGGCGCGGCCTACGGCATCGGCGGCACGGCCTTCGGCATCGCCATCCGTTATGTGGGCTTTTCGCTTACCTATGCCATTTCGGTAGGTATCTCCTGCGTCCTGGGCACGCTGCTGCCGCCCTTTGTACGCGGTGAGCTGGCCGGTGTCTTTTCAAAACCGGGAAGCGAATGGGTGATTACCGGCATTGCGCTCGGCGTGGTGGGCATCGCCCTTTGCGGCCTGTCGGGCCGTCATAAGGAGCTGGACCTTCAAAAAGAAGGATCGTCCACGTCCTTTTCCCTGGCCAAGGGCCTGCCGCTCTGCCTGCTGGCCGGCATCCTTTCCGCCGTTTATGGGTTTGCCCTCGACCAGGGCCAGCCGCTGGCGCAGGTGGCCGCCAAATACGGCGCCGACAATTACCAGGGCAATGTCATTTACATTTTCGCCAATACCGGCGCCTTCCTCACCACCCTTATTTACTGCATTTACCTGCACACGAAGCAAAAAACCTTTGGTGAATATACCCGGGTGCCTGCCGGCGAAAGCGGCTTCCGCCTGCCGCTCAACTTTGCCATGGCGGCCCTGACCGGCCTGCTGTGGTACGGCCAGTTCTTCTTTTACGGCCTGGGCCACCTGCGCATGGGCCACTACCAGTTCACCAGCTGGGCCATCCACATGATCATGCTGGTACTGTTCAGTACCGTTGCCGGCCTCGTCATGAAGGAATGGAAGAACTGCCAACCCAAAACCATCCGCCTCCTGGCTTCCGCGCTCTTCGTGCTGGTAGCGGCGGTGCTGATCCTGAGTTACGGTTCTTACCTGGGTGGTTAAAAAAGTTTACGAGTTTACGGGTTTACAAGTTTACGAGTTGGGCAATGTCGCGAGACCCTAGTTGAAAAAAGTAATAATGCTAAACGTTAAAACTTAGTTCCAACCTATCTCAACTAGGTAACAACTCGTAAACTCGTAAACCCGTAAACTTGTAAACTCGTTATATTTACCCCCTCTAAACCGCAGCGGGCATGTCAGCAGTAACGGATCAAACGAAAAAGGGAGGGTCGCACAAGAATATATGGCACGGCATCGGGCGCCAGCGCATCGAGATACCGAAACCGATCCTGAAGTCGCGGGTGCAGAACGATTCCTGGCTGAAGCAACTCTATATCTCCAGCCTGGGGTATTACCCCAAGGCCGAAGGGCACTATACCTACCGCAAAAAGGGCCTGCCCGAGAACTTTTTGTTTTACTGCGTCGACGGCAACGGCTGGTACAAGATCGGCGACAAGCAATACAAGGTCAACCCCAACGAATTCTTTATCCTGCCGCAAAACGTGGAGCATGCCTACGGCAGTGCCGACAAAGATCCCTGGAGCATTTACTGGGTGCATTTCGGGGGCGAGCAGCTGCCGTATTTCAACAGCATGCTGTCGGTGCAGGAGCACTTTAAGCCGGCCTACATCAAAGGCAGCGACGAGGTGTTCGCCCTTTTTTCCCGCATGTACAAAACCCTGGAGCTGGGGTATAGTACCGACAACCTGGTGTTCGCCAACATGTGCCTTTCGCACTTTCTTTCGTTGTTCATTTACAACTCGCGGCACTCCGCCGTGCAGGCCACCGACAAGATGGATGCCATCGACAGCGCCATCCGCTACATGCAGGAACACATCAACGAAAACATTTCCCTGAACGACCTGAGCCGCACCTACAATTACTCCACTTCGCGCTTCTCCAACCTGTTCAAGCAAAAAACGGGTTATGCCCCCATCGATTATTTCATCCAGATGAAAATGCAGAAGGCCAGCCAGCAGCTCGACTTCAGCGACCGCTCCATCAAGGAGATCGCCCTCAACCTGGGCTTCGACGACCCTTATTATTTCTCCCGCCGATTTAGCAAGATCATAGGGGTGTCACCGACGAAATATAGAAGCATTAAAAAAGATTGAGTTTACGGGTTTACAAGCTTACGAGTTCTTCCGGCCGGGTAACAACTCGTAAACTCGTAAACTTGTAAACCCGTAAACTTCTGAACTTATATCTTTGAAGTTCGTATGAAGAATTTGCTCCTTTCCTTAACCGCTGTTGCAGCGCTGGGCACTACCTCTCTCGCCCAGTCCCCGCTACGGTCAGATATCTCCCTCGATGCCGGTTGGCGCACCACGGTGCATGAAAAAGATACGGCCGCATTTGCCGGCTTTGAAAAAATTTCTTTTAATGATCAAAGCTGGAAACAGGTAGATGTGCCCCACAACTGGGACCAGTATGAAGGCTACCGGCGCCTGCGCCACGGCAACCTTCATGGGTATGCGTGGTACCGCAAGACTTTTAACGTCGGGGGCATCGATAAAGCCAAACGTTATTTCCTGTGGTTCGAGGGGGTGGGCTCTTATGCCACCATCTGGCTCAATGGCAAAAAGGTGGGTTATCATGCCGGCGGCCGTACCAGCTTTACGCTGGATGTTACCGAGGCCCTGGTAGCGAACGGTAAAAATACCCTGGCCGTCCGCGCCGACCACCCCGCCATGATCAACGACCTTCCCTGGATCTGCGGCGGCTGCTCGGAAGACCGCGGCTGGTCGGAAGGATCGCAGCCCCTGGGCATCTTCCGCCCCGTGCACCTGGTGGCGACGAATTCGTTGCGCATCGAGCCCTTTGGCGTGCATATCTGGAATGATGAGAAGATTTCCGAAAAATCGGCCCTGTTGCATACCACTACCGAAGTAAAGAATTACGGCAAGGCTCCCCGCCCGGTAACGGTGGTGCAGCGCCTGCTGGACCGGAATAAGAAACAGGTGGTACAGGTGCAAAAGACGGTTAGCGTAGCGCCGGGTACGATGGCGACTGTTGCCGCCGATTTTGGCTCGATCACCAACCCGCATCTGTGGTCGCCGCAGGATCCGTATTTGTACACGCTGGTGACGGAGATCCGCGAAGGCGGCAAGCGGGTGGACGAACTGACCACCCCCTATGGCATCCGCTGGATCAGCTGGCCCGTGGGCAGGGCAGGAGGCGACAAGCGGTTTTTCCTCAACGGTAAACCCCTTTTCATCAACGGCACCTGCGAGTACGAGCACCTGATGGGACAGAGCCATGCCTTTTCGGCCGAACAGGTAAAAGCCCGCGTGCAGCAGATCAAGGCCGCCGGCTACAACGCCTTCCGCGACGCCCACCAGCCCCACAACCTGCGGTTCCAGCAGCTGTGGGACAGCCTCGGCATCCTGTGGTGGCCGCAGCTCTCCGCCCATGCCTGGTACGACAACCCGCAATTCAAAGCCAATACAAAAGCCCTGTTGACCGATTGGATCAGGGAGCGCCGCAACAGTCCCTCCGCCATTCTCTGGGGCCTACAGAATGAAAGTAAAATACCGGAAGATTTTGCCCGCGAATGCACCGAGCTGATACGCCAGCTCGACCCCACGGCCTCGGGCCAGCGCAAGGTGACTACCTGCAACGGCGGCTCCGGCACCGATTGGGACGTGCCCCAGAACTGGACCGGCACCTACGGCGGCGATCCCTACGCCTACGGGCAGGACCTCAAACGCCAGCTGCTGGTGGGTGAATACGGCGCCTGGCGCAGCCTCGACCTGCACACTTCCGGGCCCTTCCAGCAAAACGGCATCTACAGCGAGGACCGCATGACGCAGCTGATGGAGCTGAAAGTGCGGCTGGCCGAATCCGTGAAAGACAGCACCACCGGCCACTTCCACTGGTTGTTCGGCTCGCACGAAAACCCCGGCCGCGTACAGGGAGGCGAAGGGTTCCGCGAACTGGACCGCGTAGGCCCCGTCAACTACAAGGGCCTGCTGACGCCCTGGGGCGAGCCGCTCGACGTGTTTTATATGTTCCGCGCCAACTATGCCCCCAAAGACAAGGAACCGATGGTGTACCTCGTGTCGCATACCTGGGCCGACCGCTGGACCACTCCCGGCCGCAAGAACAGCATCGTGGTGTACAGCAACTGCGACGAGGTGGAGCTGTTCAACGATGTGCAGCGGGTATCGCTGGGCAAGCGGACGCGCAACGGCATCGGCACCCACTTCCGCTGGGACAGCGTGGACATCCGCTACAACGTGCTGTACGCCGAAGGACGGGTAGGAGGAAAGGTAGTGGCCCGCGACTATATTGTTTTAAACCACCTGCCGGAGGCCCCGCATGGAAAGGAACTGGTGAAAGAAAAGAAAAATATTACGGCGCCGGCTCCCGGTTATAATTATCTCTATCGCGTCAACTGCGGCGGGCCCGACTACCGCGATGCCAACGGCAACGTGTGGATGGCCGACCGCCGCCAAAGCGGTAAAGGCTCCTGGGGCTCCCTGTCCTGGACCGAGGATTTTGAGGGCATGCCGGCTTATTTCGCCAGCCAGCGCACTACCAACGATCCCATCCAGGGCACTTCAGACGGGGCCCTGTTCCAGACCTTCCGCTACGGCATGGACAAGCTGAAATACCGCTTTCCCCTGCCTGACGGCAATTACCGCCTGGAGCTGTATTTTACCGAGCCCTGGTACGGTACCGGCGGCGGCATGAACTGCGCCGGCTGGCGCCTGTTCGACGTGGCCGTGAACGGCAGCACCGTGCTCAAAAACCTGGACATCTGGAAAGAAGCCGGCCACGACGGTGCGCTGAAAAAGACCGTCACAGCCCGGGTGACCGGCGGGCAGCTGGAAATTTCGTTCCCGAAGGTGCCGGCAGGCGAGGCCATCCTTTCGGCCATTGCCATTGCCACGATGGATAAAAATATCCAGCCGGCCCCGGCTTCACCGCTGGTAATCCGCGGGCTCGAGGGCCCCTCCAACTGGCTGGCCGGCTCCTGGCTGACCACCGGCGATGCCATATATGCCGGCGACAGCCTGCGGTTCAGCGTCCTGCCCCCCGTGCTGTACGGGGCCGAATGGATCCGCACCGCACCCATCCGGGGCAAGATCAATGAACCGGGATTCCAGGTGAGCGAGGCGGCCGACGTTTATGTCGGCATCGACACCCGCATGAAGGAACAGCCGTTTTGGCTGGACAGCTTTGCCGACGCCAAGCTGACCGTGGAAGCCGGCAACCATGCCTATAAGCTGTACCACAAGCAATTTGCAAAAGGCAGCCGCGTAGCGCTGGGCGGCCATGTGCCGGGACAAACGGGCGCGGGCATGTACACCATTTTTGTCAAGCCCGTGTCGCAGATCGAGCCCGCTTACGACCTGAAGCCCACCGCCCGCTACGAAGCCGAGGAGGCCCGCCTGACCGGTGTGGCCGTGGCGCCGGAACCGTTCCTGAATAAGAAATACGTGACCCTGGAGCAGGCCAACGCCGCGGTGGACTGGAAGATGCAGGTGGGCGTAGCCGACCGGTACTCTTTGCGATTCCGCTACATCAATAAAACCGGGAAAACCGTTGCCGCCACCATGAAGGTGTTTGCCAACGACGGCACGCTGATGCATATCCAGCCGCTGGAGTTTTCGCCCACCCCCGAAAAATGGGCTACCGTGGATGCCTCCACCGGCTCGTTCATCAATGCCGGCACCTACACCATCCAGCTCACGGGCGTGGATGCCAAAGGGCTGGGACTGGATTACCTGGAAGTACAATAAGTCTTAGGTACCAAGTACGATATACCAGAAAGCTTTTTATAGCCGGAAGGATCGAGCCGCAAAGGCCGGTGCTTCCGGCTTTTTTTGTGCAGGTGCCGGTACACCATGCTCCGCTGTTCATTCTCTGGAGAACTGTTGTACATTTAGTAGCCTCGAAGGGAGGAATGACTGAAAGAACAGGTAAAAGGAACGGTTCCTATTTGCCGGGTTTGCTTTATGCCGGCACCACCACAAGCACCTGAAAAAAACAGTCATATGAAACAGATCTTTTCCCCGCTGCTGACAATGGCCGTAACCGCCCTGGTCGTTGTAGCCTGTTCCAAAACGGACGAGCAAACCCTTAGCCCCAAGCCGCCGGCCCCTGAAAATCCGGAGGCTCCCTGCGCTACGGCCAACATGAAGTTTGCTACCGACATCCGGCCCATCCTCGTGGCCAATTGCTTTGAATGCCACGGCAACGGCCTCGAGGAGGAAGGCGTCAATTTCGATACCTACGAGGGGGTGCGGAAGGTGGCCAAAAACGGCAAGCTGGTCGGCACCATCACCCATGCCAAGGGCTATAAGCCCATGCCCTACAAGCGTCCCAAGCTGCCCGATTGCGAGATCAGCCGGATCAAGGCCTGGGTGGACCAGGGCTACCTGAATAATTAGCCGTTCCCCAATTGAGGATCAATTCTTTAGGCCGGCTTCCTGCCCCGGCCTTTTTTGGCGCCCGTACCCGCCGCAACTGCCTAAAGTTTTTACGTAATCGGTTACATTCAGTAAAATAGTCCATGAAAAAAGTAAAATGGTGCTACCCGTCAACCGGTAAAGGATTCTACTTTTACACCCTGTTCCAATAAGGATTTTTCAGTAGCGTATGGAATGGTGATCTAAGGACTTACTCGAGTAACCGGGACAATCTCTTCCCCTTATATTTTAAGGATTCAACCAACAAAAACTGTTGCTGCCTGTAGGCCGCCCCAACCGGTGTGCGTACAGGGGGTGACCCATTATTTCATTGCAGAAAACAACAGCCGTATGTGTGTGAGACCGCTTTCAAAGAGCATCTGTGCCTTTTCATTTTTATTAGCAACCTCCTTCAGTTCTTTTGCCCAGCAGAAAACGGTCACCGGTAAGGTCGTGGACCAGGCTACCGGCCTGCCCCTGCCGGGAGTGAGCATCCAGGTGAAAGGAACCCCCAAAAGCGTGGTTTCCAACGCCGATGGCACCTATTCCGTTACCGTTCCCTCCAGCCAGTCGGTACTGGTGGTGAGCTACGTGGGCTATGGCGAGCAGGAAGTGAAGGTCGGCAACCAGTCGACCCTGTCCATTACCCTGAGCAATGCCGATAAAAAGCTGGACGAAGTGGTGGTCGTGGGTTATGGTACCGTCAAAAAACGCGACCTGACCGGCTCGGTAGCCTCGGTAAAAGCAGCCGACCTGGTAAAGACTCCCACCCACAATGCGGTGGAAGCCATGCAGGGCCGTGTAACGGGCCTGGACATTACCCGCAGCTCCGGCGCTGCCGGCTCCGGTTCCAGCATCCGGGTACGCGGTAACCGCTCCATCGGCGGTGGCAACGACCCTTTATACATCGTGGATGGCTACCAGGTTGGCAGCATCGACGACCTCAACACCAACGACATCGAATCGATCGACGTGTTGAAAGACGCTTCCTCCACCGCCATCTACGGTGCCATGGGCGCCAACGGGGTGATCATCGTGACCACCAAGAAAGGGCGGGAAGGAAAAGTACGCTTCTCTTACAATGGCTATTATGGCGTCAACCAGTATACCTATCCCAAATCGCGTATTGGCGAAGACTACCTGCGCCTCCGCAGGGAAGCCTGGCGCACCACCGGCGACTGGGCCAGCCCGGCCGACGATGCCAAGATCTTCCCCGAGATCGCCGAATGGAATGCCGTGCAGGCGGGCCAATGGGTGGACTGGGTTGACCTGATCAACAACAACGGGATCCAGAACAGCCATTCCCTGTCCATGCGGGGCGGTTCGGAAAAAACCAAGGTCTATTCGTCCATCGGCTATTTCCGCGAGCAGGGCATGCTGCGCAACAACGACTTTACCCGTTTCAACGCCCGCCTCAACCTGGACCAGACCATTAACAAATGGGCCAAGGCAGGCGTGCAGACGCAGGTCACCTACGGCAACCAGAACAACCGGCGCGACCCCATGGGTACCGCCACCTCGCTGATTCCCCTGGGCGTTCCCTACGATGCCAACGGTGTGGTGAATACCTACCCGATGAGCGATCCGTCCAGGATCAGCCCGCTGGCCGATGAAAAGAACGCCTTTATTGCCCGCGACAATAACATCCGCACCAACATCCTGGCCAACGGCTACCTGGAGCTGACCCCCCTGAAAGGCCTGAGCCTGCGGTCCAACTTCGGATCCAGCCTTACCTTCAACCGCCGGGGTATCTATAATGACCGCGAATCCCTGACGCAGGTGAACGCCAAGATCAATTCCGCCAGCTCCGCCGCTGCCTTTTCGCGCTTCCTGAACTGGGACAACGTTATCAACTATACCCGCCAACTGAGCGGCCATAGCGTGACCCTTACCGGTATCACCTCGTTCCTGAAAAGCGACGTGGACAACGTAAGCGCTGCGGGTACCGGCCAGATCCTGTCCTCCCAGCTGTTTTACGACCTCAACGCCACCAATGCCGCCGGCCGTACCATCGGCTCGCCTTACGTGGGCTGGACCAACATGGCGTATGCCGGCCGCCTGAACTACGGTTACCGCGGAAAATACCTGCTGACCATGTCGGGCCGCTACGACGGCGCTTCCCGGCTGTCTGAAGGCCGCAAATGGGATTTCTTCCCCTCCGCCGCCGCTTCCTGGAACATCAGTCAGGAACCCTTCCTGCAGGACATCAAGCAGCTTTCCAACCTGAAGCTGCGGGCTTCCTACGGCATCACGGGCAACTACTCCACCGTTTCTCCCTACGGAACCCAAAGCGGCCTGCTCGCCAGCACCCGCCTGGCGTTCGGTGAAGTGCCCGCCCCGATGTACCAGTTCAAAACCACCATCGGCAACCCCAACCTCACCTGGGAAAAGTCGGCCACCCTCAATGCCGGCCTCGACTTCGGCCTGTTTGCCAACCGCATCAGCGCCACCGTCGACGCCTACCACACCCATACCTGGGACATCCTGTACCTGAGAATGCTGCCGCAATCCTCCGGCGTGGCTTCGGTTTTTGAGAACATCGCGGAAACCAAGAACAGGGGTATCGAGGTGTCGGTGACCAGCCAGAACATCAAGGGCCGCAACTTCAACTGGTCGTCGACCGTAACGTTCAGCCGCAACAAGGAAGAGATCACCAGCCTGCCCGATAATAAGGACCTGGTCGTGAACGAGCGCGAATCCCTGCTGATCGGCCACCCGGTTTCCTCCTTCTATTCCTATAACAAGCTGGGCATCTGGCAACTTTCGGAAGAAAAGCAGGCCGAACTGGTGAAAAAGCTGAGCGCCACCGGCAGCACCTTTGTGCCCGGCGACATCAAGCTAGAAGACCGTAATGGAGACAACATCATCGACGCCACCAACGACCGCGGCTATATCGGCTCGACCGTACCGGCCTGGGTGGCTGGCTTCCAGAACAGCTTCAGCTACAAGGCCTTCGACCTGAACGTCTTCCTGTTTGCCCGCTACGGCCAAACCGTGGACGCCCTCTTCCTCGGCCGCTTCAACCCCGGCGGAATGGGCAACGGTCCGGCTACCCTGAACTACTGGACACCGGAAAATCCCACCAACGATTTCCCGCGTCCCAAAAAGAACGAGTCCAACCTGACCAATTACATCGGCTACCAGTCGCTGAACTTCGTGGACGGCTCCTTCTTCAAGGTAAAGAACGTCAGCCTGGGTTATACCCTGCCGCAATCCATCTCCCAGCGCTTCCGCATGCAGAAGCTGCGGGTATATGCCACCGGCAATAACCTGTTCATCAAGGCAAAAAGCCACCTGCTGAAAGATTACGATCCCGAAACCGGCGGCGGCGAGTCTTCCCCGGTGAGCAGGCAGTTTGTCTTTGGCGTCAACCTGGATTTCTAAACCGATACCCGTTCCGAAAAAATCAAACAAGTCAATTATGAAAATTTCGAGCAATAAATTCTTCCCGTGCCTCTTTGCCCTGGCAGTGGCCGGATTCACCTCCTGCAACAAACTGGATGAATACAACCCCTCCGGCGCCACCGCCGAAGGGGTATGGACCACCCCCGAAGGTTTTGTGACGGCCGTCAACGCCGCCTATTCCGAACAACGCTCCTGGTACGGCAAGGAAGACGGCATCTTCATGTCCGAAGCCGGCACCGACCTGTGGTACAACCGCGATAAGAACACCTATGCCCGCCAGCTGACCCAGTACGACGGGCTGTCGCCCAACGACGGCAACCCCAACAAGGCTGCCTGGAAATTGCTGTGGCAGGCCATCAACGTGGCCAATGCCGGCATCAACCGCATCGACCAGGCCGGCTTTAAAACCGTGGAAGAGCGCAACAAGCGCGAGGGCGAGCTGCGGTTCCTGCGGGCCTTTTACTACTGGCACGTGGTGGAGACCTACGGCGGGGTGATGCTGCGCACCACCGAAACCCAGAGCCCCGAGCTGACGGCCCAAAGAAGCTCCGTGGACGAATTCTATAAGCTGATCATCTCCGACCTGGAAGTGGCCGCCAATTACCTGCCCGCCGACTGGGGCAATGAATACAGCCGCGCCTCCAAAAAGTCCGCCATGGGCCTGCTGGCACGGGCCTACCTGTCCCGGGCGTATTATGCCACGGGCTCCGAAAGGCAGGAATGGTTCACCAAGGCCCGGGATGCGGCCAAAGCCGTCATCGACCGCCAGGCCGAGCTGAAAGTGGCCCTCTGGCCCAACTATGCCGACCTGTGGAACCCGGCCAATAACAAAAAAATGGGGCAGCCCGGGGGCGAAGCCCTGTACGTGGTGAGCAACTCGCTGACGCCGCAGCTCAACTACGACGACAACGGCAACCGCCTGTTCCATGTGTTCCAGGCGCCCTACAACAACAAGCCCGGCCTGGTACAAAGCCTCCAGTACGGTTTCGAAAGCAACCGCCGCCTGATGCCCACCCGCGCCCTGCTGGACTTTTACAACGAACAGATCGACAGCCGCTATGCCGGTTCCTTCCAGGAAGTATGGCTCGCCAATAAAGCCGACGACCCGGCCACCGCTGCCGACGAGCGCTTTACCTGGACTCCGGCCAACATCAACACCTATAAGAAAGACGCTTCCCTGACCAACCGGGTGATGCGCGCCAACACCGATACCGCTCTTTGGATCACCAAGCGCAGCGTTGCCGACGAAGACAAGCGTCCCTACATCGTCATCGACCGCGACAGCATGTACAACGCCAACGGCACCATCCGCAACGGGCAGAACTTTGTCAACCTGAAGAAGTTCATGGACCCCGACCGCACGGCGGCCAACTCCCAGGCCGGCTTCAAGGATGTGATCGTGATGCGCCTGGCCGAAATGTACCTGGTCGCCGCGGAAGCCGAGCTGCAGCTGGGCAACAAAACCGAGGCCGCCCGCTACCTGAACGTCCTGCGGACCCGCGCCGCCATCAAGGCGCCGGTAGACCAGACGGCCGCCATGCAGGTGAGCGAAGCCCAGGTGGACCTGGACTTTATCCTCGACGAACGGGCCCGCGAGCTGGCAGGAGAGAACATCCGCTGGTTCGACCTGAAGCGGACCGGCAAGCTGCTGGAACGCGTGCAGAAATATAACCCCGATATTACGCAACTGAAGGCGCACCATATCCTGCGGCCCATTCCCCTGGTGGAACTGCAGGCCCTGAAGAATGCCGCCGAATTCGGTCAGAACCCTGGTTATAACTAACCGGTAACACCAACCGTTTTTAAAAAAGGAACAGCGAACCGCCCGCTGTTCCTTTTTTTATGGAAAAAAAGTTCATTTTTACCCCCGCAATTTTATACAAACATGCCCCATATGAAGAATAAGTATTGCCTTGCCCTGGACATTAAAAACGACCCCGAATCCATTGCCGCCTACGACCGGTACCACGAGAACGTCTGGCCGGAAATCAAAAAAAGCATCACCGATGCCGGCATTTTGAATATGGAAATTTACCGGACGGGCAACCGCCTGTTCATGATCATCGACGTGGAAGAAGGGTTCAGCTTTGAACGCAAAGCCGCCCTGGACGGCAGCAATCCCAAAGTACAGGAATGGGAAGACCTGATGTGGAACTACCTCCAGCGCCTGGACCCGGCAGCAGAGCGGGGATGGGTGCTGATGGACCGGGTATTTTCGTTGAAAGACTGATTGCGTTAGCCGGCTGGCGTAAAACCTCTCCCCCGGTTTCGCCAAGGCGAAACCCCCCCCTCCCCACATAGGGCTACCGTTAGGACACATTTAAGGCCCAGCCCGGTTAAGGGCTTCCTGGGCAAGTTTCCATCCTTCATAGATGGCCA